>QHNU01000284.1:448-2732 GCA_003218525.1 Verrucomicrobiota bacterium | reverse complement strand
GAGCTACCTGCTGCACTTTTATCGGTTTGCCCTTGTAAGTGAACGCGGTGTTGCGAGCGACAACGAAGAGTCCGGAAATATTGGACAAGTCGGTAATTATGTCCTCGGTGATCCCATCGCTGAAGTATTCCTGTTCCGGATCGCCACTCATGTTGTTGAAGGGCAGGACGGCGACCGATGGCTTTTCCAGCTGCTGAGCTCCATCGGGCGTGCCCCTGGCCTGAGCAGCGGCGCGATCGAGAATGACACGGTAAACGCGGACCGGCCTCTCGATGTTTTTTAAAGTCTGCTCGCCCATATCCTCGAAAGTCAGATCCAAACGATTGCCGAGATGATCGCGCGCCGGCCCTGAGATCGTTATTCCACCAGGCGTGGCAATACTTTCCAGGCGCGCGGCCACGTTAACACCGTCGCCAAGAATATCTTCACCCTGCACAATGACGTCGCCGACGTTCACACCGATGCGGAATTCAATGCGGCGGTCCGGCGGCACACCTTTGTTCCGGTCACGCACGCCCCGTTGCACCTCCGCGGCGCAGGCGACGGCGTTCACAACACTGGGAAATTCCACCAGCATTCCGTCACCCGTAAGCTTAACGATTCGCCCCTGATGCTCACCTATCTTGGGATTAATGAAATCACTCCGCAGCGTTTCCAGGGCGGTGACCGTGCCGGACTCATTCGCGCCCATCAATCGGCTGTAACCGACAACGTCAGCAGCGAGAATAGCGGTGAGGCGGCGTTCCATAAGCCTTGAGATTCAGGCGGTGCGGTGGATGTCTGAACTCACCAGCATTCTACAGAGAACGCCACTAGTGTAACATGGAAAATTCGGAATTGCTCAGAGACTCTGATTGCAATACCACGCGTGCGCCATTGACTCGCCCGTCCCCGAGGCTCGCCTGTTACCCTCACAGACTTGACGGTCCATCTCGCTCGTTCCCACGGCTCGATTCGCCGAAATTGCCGACGAATTAACCTGGAAGAGTTTGAGGGAGCAAAGGGGTCAGTCCTCACTTTTTGCACGAGCTCTTCAAAAGCTGAAAGCTGACATCGGAAAACTGAAAGCGAGACCAGAAACTATTCCTGCGGGTCTCGCTCCTTGAATGCTCCGCAGCAACCTCGACCTTATCCACCCGCGGCGTACCTCCGGTGGAGGATCACAACATTTCCGTCTGGATCCTTTACGAAGCCCATCTGGCAGACGCCGGTGTCTTCGATTCCGATCACCGCCGAGCCGGCGACACGCGCCTCCTCGACGGCCGCCTCGACGTCGGTGACGCGGAAGGCGATGCCGTTCTCGTTCGGGACGAAGTTCTCGCCCTGCTCCTCCGGCGTCCAAAACGATAACGTCAGGCCCGGCGCCTCGACCTCGCCCGCCCTGGAGGCGCTGACTGGCAACCCGAGCACATCTCGATACCACGCCACCGCCCGTGCTCTGTCACGCGTCGGCACCGACACGAAGTCCACTTGCTCGATGCGCATCGTTACGGGATCGAGCCCTCCTGGTACGGCGCGTAGCGGCGACGAAAGAGCACCAGGGCGCGGCCGAGAGCGTCAGCGTTTTGCGATGCTACCTTGCTCATAATCTACACGGTACTTCAACGAGCTCGATCTTCCAGCAGGGGACTTCCGGGCCGGAGGAGAAGTGTTAAAGGTCAGAGGCGAAGGGAAAGAAAAGGAATTGGGGTCAAGTCTAAATTCTTTAACAGTTCTACGCCTCTCTTGGCTCCAAGAGGAAAGCCGTTTCTAAAAAGCCGACATCATTGCCGCCGAACAGAGCGAATGGGATAAGCGACATAGAACACGTCGCGATGGGGAATCGCGCGGGTAGACGGCAACGCAGGTCCGAGCCGGACTGGCACTAGCTGGCGCAAGCACGAGGTAGTGCGAGTGATCAAGGTAAAAGTGACGAGGGTAGGAGCGAGAGAGCGCGGGCAGCGAACGAGTTTCAAATCGCGAAAGACTTGACGCGCGGGTAGTCGTCGGATCGAGATTCAACCAGCGGCCAGCCGGGACCTTTACTAAGCGCATGTCCAACTTCCAACGCTCGATGTTTCAGCGGAAACCAGCCCTGGCGACGGTGCTCTGCCTGATCTTCCTTTCGTTTTTTGGAACCCTGGCGGTGAGCGCGTGGATGTTTCCGCAAAATTACGATTGGCGTTATCGCGTAATTTCAAATCTGCTCTCGCCCCGCGATAACCCGAGTCATCATTGGCTGGCGGCCTCCGGCGTGGCATTCGCCGCGCTACTCATGTTACCGTTTGCACTCTACCTGCGGCGG
>QHNU01000284.1:0-434 GCA_003218525.1 Verrucomicrobiota bacterium | reverse complement strand
CTGGCGCGCTCCTGATCGGCATTATCGCGCTGATTTGCGACTGCTTCGTTGTGCCGCAGCACGTTCACGCGCTATTGGGAATTCGGAGGTTGCACGAGTTTCTGGCCCGCTCCGCTGCCGGTTTCATCGCCCTAGGAATGTTGGGAAGCTGCTGGTGTGCGTGGAGGGGCCGCGGGCGTGATCTACCGGCGGGAGTATTTTGGATCTGGTCGCTCGTGACGCTGATTCCGCTGGCCGGCGTTTTCTGCAGTGAATCTTTATTATTGCTCACACAATTAAAGGCGGGATGGGCAACGCCGATTCGAAGGATGTTGCGGCACTCTGTTTTCTGGCACCTGGGCTTCTGGGAATGGACCGGCGCCATGGCCGTATTTATTTTTCTTGGCGCAACGCTCTTGTTAACGCCGCCGCAGGCATCGTCAACTCCACCCGCG
>QHNU01000176.1 GCA_003218525.1 Verrucomicrobiota bacterium | reverse complement strand
TAATCGAGTCCGAGGGTGCTGGCGCCACCGAGAAAGAAGACCGACAGGACCGGCACGGTCGCGAGCAATAAACCAGCCCTATCGTAAGAGATTCGGACAACCGCGAGATAGATCGCGCTAATCGCCAGGAGTGAAAGCAAACAAAGTAACGGTCTCCGAAGAAGAGTCACCAAACTCCAGGCCGCGAGCCCGGCTCCCAGAACCAGACCAAACATCACACGCGGTGTTGTTTGATGAAGAAATTCGTGCGCGCTAGCCGCCGCCAGAACTTGCAAATGCACGACTGGCCCAGGCGTTGACGGACTCATCGGCGTGTCGATGAAATCGTGCAGAATTTGCGCGGATGCCCCGACGATCACGATTTTGTTTTTGAAAAATGCGCCACCGGCGTAGTTCGCATGCCAAAATTTTGGATCGAAAACCTCATAAAGCGGCCGCGGAACATAGGCATCGTTCGAGCTGAACCGGAAAAGATGATCGCGCTGGTCGTAGATAACGTCTGCATCCCGACCGAGCTTGATCAAGGCTCGGGTTGGCAGCGAGGCATAGTGTTTTTCGCTCGGATGGGAAGGGAGTCCGGCGAGCTGACGATCCGAAGTAAAGAAACGCGCCGCTCGCAATTTCCCGTCAATTGGATCGTCGAAATAGTTGACGAAGCCGACGCGATCATCGTCTTCAGCCGGTGGTGGAATCAGCGTCGGATTCGGAAGAACGAGCTGGGCGGAGTTTTGTATGTCGAAGTTTTCGCCGATGACTACGCGATCGCGATAACGATCAAGCGCAGCGTGGAACGCGGCGTCACCCTCATTCGGCGGATTGAATACCATGTCGAACGTGACCAGGCGCGCTCCTGCGCTAAACAAGCGATCCAGCAACAAAGCCCACAACTCCCGTGACCAGGGGAAGCTGTGCTCTTTCATCAATTGAAACGCGCGATTATCCGCCACCTCCTCTTGCGCAAGCGGCGGCATCTCAAGCGAGGTTTGGTCGATCCCGAGGAAAACGAAATCTTCCCTGGTAGGCGTTTTGCGGCCCTCACGCCGGAGCAAATCTTCAAAGCCTTGTTCGCTGCGCCACGGCAGGGAGAGAAAGGGGACTTGAGCAAAAAAGTGTCCGGCAATAATCGTCGCCGTCCAAAACGCGCAGACCACGGCGAAGACCAAGCGCCGGTGTCGCGCCAGCCAATTCACCCCCGCATTGTAAGAAACTGCCTTGCAACGGCCAATGCGAAACTTGTCATTTGCTCGAGGCGGTCTAGTTTGCACACCCGGTTCGCCGTTGAACCAGACCTGCACACCTGATCCGGCAGCAGTCGGATCGAATCAGCGAGCGAGGTCGCGCAGGTCCAATATATTAAGAACAGCTCGCTGAAAGGAGTCCCGCTCTGCGGGAAAACGAAATGCCAAGAGCAACCAATGCCCCGGCTAGCCGCGAACGACGTCGCCGGGTTCTGAAAAAAGCAAAAGGTTATCGCGGTCGCCGATCAAAGCTCTTCCGTTACGCCAAAGACGCAACAATGAAGGGTCAATACTGGGCCTACCGCGATCGCAAAACGCGTAAACGCAATTTCCGGATGCTTTGGATACTGCGGTTGAACGCCGCCGTTCGGGCCAACGGACTCACCTACAGCCGCTTCGCCGAAGGATTGAGAGCGGCGGGCATTGGACTCGATCGCAAGATTTTGGCGGAGCTGGCGGTGAGCGACGAGAAGACTTTCACTTCGATCGTCGATCAGGCAAAAGCTGCGCTTGAGAAGAAAGCGACATCCAAGAAGGTAGCGTAGGCGGCTGTAGAATTGCGCTGTCTTTAGCGCATGTCCGCGTGACTTGTCCGCTCAGACGGCGGACGCTACAACCATATCAATGACCCATCCGCTGGAACAGTTGCGGGCAGACGCGCTGCGCGATATCGCCTCAGCCGAAGATGAACGTTTGCTCGAGGCCGTTCGTATCCGTTTCCTCGGCCGAAGCGGCGCCGTCTCGGAATGGAGCGAGAAAATGAAGTCGCTCCCGAAAGAGGAGAAACCCATTGTCGGAAAACTGCTGAACGAAGTTCGCGCGGCCGTAACGGCCGCAATCGAAGCGCGCGCCGACGAGTTTCGGGCTGCGCGAGAATCAGCCGCCGTTGCCAACATCGACATTTCTTTGCCTGGTACGCCAGGTGAGAAAGGCGCTCTCCATCCCCTGACGCAGATTCTCGACCGCAGTATTAGCATTTTTCGGCGTATGGGATTTGCGCTGGCCGAGGGCCCAGATGTCGAAACCGAATGGCATTGCTTCGACGCGCTCAACACCCCCCCAGATCATCCGGCCCGGAACGAACAGGACACCTTCTATTTGCGGGACGGCCGTCTCCTCCGCGCCCATACTTCGACGGTACAAATCCGCGCCATGCAAGCCGCCGCGCCACCGATTCGAGTCATCGCTCCCGGGGCGGCATATCGGCGCGACGAAATCGACGCCACGCATAGTGCACAGTTTCACCAAATCGAAGGGCTTTACGTAGATGAAAAGGTCAGCGTTGCTGATTTGAAGGGCACGCTTGAATTTTTTCTACGCGAACTTTTCGGAGCAGATACGGCGGTGCGTTTTCGGCCGCATTATTTTCCGTTCACTGAACCAAGTTTCGAGATCGACGTAAAATCGAAAGCGGTGAAAGGGGGCGAACAATGGATTGAAGTTTGTGGATGCGGGATGGTTCATCCGGCTGTCTTCGAAGCCGTAAACGCGGCGCGCGGGGACAGCGCTTACGATCCGGAGAAGTGGACTGGCTTCGCCTTTGGCCTGGGGATGGACCGGCTCGCGATGATTTTGTTCGATATACCAGACATTCGTCTGTTCGCGCAAAACGATCTCCGTTTCCTGCGGCAGTTCGCATGAAGACACAGACGCACGGCAACATTGCCATCGGAAGTCGGGCTTCCCGCCCGACTCGGCGAGACGCCCATCCTCCGATATGAAGTTTTCTGTTAATTGGCTGCGCGAGTTCGTCGAACTCCCGGCAAGTGTCGAGCAACTCGCAGATTTGCTTACCATGGCCGGCATCGAGATCGAAGGGATTGAATCATGCGGGGCAAATTTCGATCAAGTTATTGTCGCGCAAATCCAGCAATCGAGGCAGCATCCAAACGCCGATCGCCTGAGCATCTGCGTCGTTGACGATGGAAGCGGTCGAACCAGGCAAATCGTTTGCGGCGCAAAAAATTACGAGGTCGGCGACAAGGTTCCGCTCGCCTTGCCTGGAGCGGAATTATCTGGCGGATTGCGGATTCGCGAGAGCAAACTGCGCGGCGTCGATAGCCAAGGGATGCTTTGCAGCGCAAAAGAACTGGGCATCGCCGAAGACGCGACCGGGCTCTTGATTCTATCGCCCGAGGCCAGGATCGGTGCGCCCATTGGAGAGATATTTCCAACCGACATAATCTTCGATGTTGAAATCACGCCAAACCGCGGCGATCTGCTCAGTCACTTTGGTTTGGCACGCGAAATCGCGGCACTGACCGGAAAGCAAATTGTAACGGCTACCGTTCCGAAAGCCGAAGCTCTTCCGCCTCAGACCAAGGCGGGGAACAGAGTCACGATTTCGGCGCTGCGCGAATGTCCGTTCTATTCCGCGCATCGAATGGAAAACGTAAGGGTTGGCCGAAGTCCGGACTGGTTGCGCGCGAGAATCGAAGCGGCCGGCATTCGTTCAATCAACAATGTTGTCGACATCTCGAACTACGTAATGCTCGAGCTAGGCCAACCCACGCATGCTTTCGACGCGGACAAGATCCGAGGCGGAATTGATGTGCGACTCGCGCGCGATGGTGAAAAATTTCTCGCGCTCGACGGCAAAACATACACCCTCACGACGAGAGACCTCGTTATCGCCGATCAGGAACGAGTTGTCGGGATTGGCGGCGTCATGGGAGGCGAAGAAAGCGGAGTAACCGAGGCGACCAGGAATGTCCTCCTTGAGTCGGCCTACTTTCTCCCAGCATCCATTCGCCGCACGGCCCGGACTTTGAACCTGCCAAGCGACGCCAGCTACCGTTTTGAGCGCGGCGTTGATCGGCAGATGATCTTGCCGGCATCCCAGCGCACTGCTGAATTGATGCGCCAGATCACCGGTGGAACGCCAGGTGACTCAATCGATGTGGCAGGGGAGCTTCCGCCGAATCCACTAAAAATCTCTTTGCGCTACGAGCGCTGTGACGAACTACTCGGGAGGCGCATCGAATCGAAAACGGTGGATGCGATTCTAAATAGTTTCGGCTTACAAAAAAACGGCGACGGTGGCTGGAGGATTCCAAGTTATCGGCGCGATTTGCAGGGAGAAGTGGATTTGATTGAAGAAGTCATTCGCGTCTACGGCATCGACAAGATTCCGAGTGCAGACCGGAGCCGGTTCACGCCCTTGAGTGAAGCGGACCGAATCTACGACTTCGAAACGAAACTGCGGCGCGATCTGATTGCGCTCGGGCTGAACGAGGCACGAACTTCATCCTTGATTGCACGCGATCAAACCAATGAGCCACACGAGCGGATCGAGCTGCGCAATCCGCTGAGCGAAGATCATGTCGCGTTGCGGGTGAGTTTGATTCCCGGTTTGCTCGCGGCCCTGGCGCGAAATGTTCGTGCCGGCGCGGAGCGAATCGCGCTGTTCGAACTCGGCAATATCTTTTCGCCACCTAAAGGAGACGAGAGGCGATCACTCGGTATTGTCCTGTGGGGAACGACCGGTGCGAATTGGCGTAATTATAAAAAGCGCCGAGTCGATTTTTTTGATCTCAAAGGCGTGATTGAATCGTTGCGCGTCCCGGAATTAAAATTTCGGCGTGGTGAACGTCCCAGTCTCGTGCTCACGGCCGAGATTTTGTTTGCCAAGAAGCGAATTGGATTTTGCGGCCAGCTCTCGAACACAGAAGCGGCGATGCTGGACGCGAACGGGGCGGTGCTGGTGGCCGAGATTGATCTCCTGGAAATCGCGCAGTCGAGACAACGTCCCAAATTATTCAGCGGTCTTGAACGTTACCCGGCGGTGAGACGCGACATTGCCATGTTTGTCGCGCCGAATGTTACTCATGCGGAGATTTTGCGCGTCATCGATTCAGCTAATGAACCGCTCTTGGAACGGGTAGAACTGTTTGACTTATTCACAGAAAAAGTCGGGGGAAACGCTGGGGAAGATCGAAAGTCGCTCGCGTATTCGTTGACATATCGGGACAAAAACCGGACACTGACAAATGAAGAAGTGAGTACGGTGCACGCGCGGATTCGCGATCGATTGCAGCGAGAGGTTCGAGCGGAATTGCGCGAATAGTTCTTTGAAATAGTCGAGAGTTGTTAGTTGAGAGTTGGGAAGGAAACCAGTGCTTTTCTCTCAACTCTCCACTGACAATTCTCCACGCTTTGCCCTGCGATGTTCGAGATCCAGGTAGGATTCCCGAACCGACTAGTTTATAACCAAGGAGGCTTGGTCGCGATTTTTTGGGAACATGGCACGCCTTAATTGGAAGTCAGACGCTCTCGCGACGGTCATCCGCCCGTTACCGAAAGGGAACGGGATATCCACCTAAACGGCACCTGCGGGGTAAAATTTTCGGAAGCGCGGAGGAAATGAACCAGTCGGCAGCCTAGCTTTGATAGAGTCGGGTGGAATTCTCGCTTGCTTTCAACTTTCGCTTCGGCGCCGATCTGCTATCGGTTTGAAGCCAATGCGCGCACTGCTCGCTCTGGAGGATGGCCGAATATTCGAGGGCGAATCATTTGGTGCAAGCGGAACAGAAGTCGGAGAAATCTGCTTCAACACCTCGATGACCGGCTACCAAGAGGTGCTGACCGACCCATCCTATCGCGGTCAGATTGTCGCGATGACCTATCCGCTCATTGGAAACTATGGAACGAATGCGACCGATCAGGAGAGCACGCGACCTCAGGTGCGCGGTTTCGTTATTGAAGAGCTGAGCCAGCTTCCGAGCAATTGGCGCGCCGAAGAATCCCTCGATGAGTATTTGAAACGCTGGACAGTTCCCGGCGTCGAAGGAATCGACACGCGGGCCCTTACCCGGCATCTGCGGACCCGTGGCGCAATGAAAGCATGTCTTTCCACCCAGAAAATGTCGCCGGAAGAGGCGATAACTAAGGCAATCGAAGGCAAAGGCGTGATTGGAATTGATTACGTGCGGGAAGTGACAACGCCCACAATCTTCCAGTGGGATCCGACCGATGAATTGAGCCGGCAATGGTCGCTCGCAGCCGCCGATGAAAGTCCGAGGTTGCCGCCCATCCGTCACCGCATCGTTGCTTTTGATTACGGGATGAAGCGCAACATTCTCCGGTCGCTGCGGCAGCGCGGATTCGGCGTCACCGTTGTTCCGGCAACGACAACGGCCGAGCAAGTGCTCGCGCTTAATCCGGATGGGATTTTCCTTTCCAACGGCCCGGGCGATCCGGAAGCGTTACCTTACGCGCACCAGACAGTGCAAAGCTTAATCGGACAAAAACCCATTTTCGGAATTTGCCTTGGCCATCAAGTCCTCGGCTTCGCCTTTGGTGGACGCACGTTCAAGCTGAAGTTCGGGCACCGTGGTGGCAACCAACCGGTGAAAGATTTGCGGTCAGGAAAGGTCGCGATTACTTCGCAAAACCATGGATTTGCAGTCGATCCGGAATCGTTGCCGCCGGAAATTGAAGTTACGCATGTCAACCTGAACGACAATACAGTTGAGGGAATGCGTCACAAAACGCTGCCGGTTTTCAGTGTGCAGTATCATCCGGAGGCAGCGCCGGGACCACATGATGCGGAATACTTTTTCGAGCAGTTCGCCGAGCTGATCGAAAATGAAAAGGTGTAACGGCCGGTTACGGGGATTAAAGATCCGGTAGAGGCAAAATAACTGTAGTGATTGACCGGACCCATTTCGCAGCGAAGCTCTGGATATGTTCAACTCGAGAGTTCCAATGACCCTGAAAGTGGTGGTCGCGGCAGGATTTATTTCTGCGTTGGCCTCTTCGCCACTCCTCCTTGCCCAAGAGCATGGCAAGGACAGTCTCGATGCTTCGGCATCGAAGGAAATTACCGGTGAAGTAGTCGATATGATGTGCTACGTCGATCACAACGCTATGGGCGACAAGCATGCCGGCTGCGCCGCCAAATGCATCAAAGGAAATGGTCCGGTGGGCGTTGTATCCGACGGAAAAGCCTACCTCATTGTCGGCGATCACAAACCAATGAACGATGCGTTGGCCGAGTTCGCCGGGAAAACGATCACGGTAAGAGGCAAGATGGCGGAGCGTGGCGGGATTGCCATGCTGGAGAACGCCGAAATCGTTAAGAAATAGAAGCGCATGAGAATCCGGCCCGCGGCTGAAAATTTGCGAGCTTTTTCGGTAGCGATTCGCGCGCGGTGAGTTCCGGGCGCGCCGAAACATCGCCTGTTTTAGGCGCGTAAGAGCGCGACATCATAATCGCCAGCCTTGAGGTGACTGCGTAGCGCAATGACCTCATGCAACATGCGCAAGCTATCATGCACAAAATGCACCTTGCTGCCCTCGCAATGATTCCACCGTACTGGAATTTCTTCTAGCTTCAGCCCGGCACGCTGCGCGAGTAAAAGCAATTCGACATCGAAACCAAAACCCACGATTCTCGCCGCCTCAATAATTGGGCGACACGATGCCATCCGGAATGCTTTGAATCCGCATTGTGTATCCCAAAAAGGTAATCCGGTTGCGAGACGGACAATAAGGTTAAAAACACGTCCAGCTTGCTCTCGCCGCCACGGTTGACGGTTCCCAATCAACTTTCGATCTAGAGCGCGTGAGCCAAAGGCAATATCGACGCCCCCGGCTGCGATCGGCTCGATGATTTTCGGTAGTTCCCCGATCGGCGTCGAAAGATCGGCATCGAAAAACATTCCGAGCGGTCTACTGGACGCAAGTAAGCCTTTTCGCACGGCCGCTCCTTTGCCACGATTCGGGAAATTCTCGAATAATCGCGCCGCTTGAAAGGTATGCTCGGCGAAGGCTTCTCGCACCACGTCGCCCGTTCCATCGGTTGACCCGTCGTTCACTACGATGATCTCCGAGTCCGGGCTCGTGTTCTCCAGATATTCTATTGTCGTGCCCAAAGTGTTACCGATCCGAATCGCCTCATTGAATGCCGGAATTACGACCGAGAAGGCGGGCAACATGGCGAATACTACTCTCGAGGAAATCGAGGAGACGTCATCGCCGAAAACAATTCAGCGGTCCCGGTAGATATCGACCGCGAAAGTACCATCCTCCCGCAAGAAGCCGCGGTACATCCCACTGGTGTTAAATGGCAGGGCGATATTGCCGTTCTTGTCGACTGCGATGAGCCCGCCGCTGCCGCCAAGTTTTCGTGATTTCGCCAACGCGCTC
>QHNU01000175.1 GCA_003218525.1 Verrucomicrobiota bacterium | reverse complement strand
GCTTCCTCAAACTCCCATCACGGGTAACTTTTAATTTCCACGTGGGAGCACTTTGACGGACAATCACCGGCGCGCGAGTGCTATCGCGATTCCGAACTCACCGACAATAATGTAGTAGGGGTTGTTGAAAATCATTCGGCAGCCACGGTATTTCCACGAATGAATGCCTTGGCCATTTCCTCGTAATAAGGAATATTGATCGCGCCGAGTAATCCGACGGCGAAGCGCCCGACCAACCCGAAGCGCTCCAATCAATCATAAACCGATATCGCCCAATTGCACCGCAACTACTTCCCATGCGAAGGATATCACAAGGCGAGCGCCAGAGTATCGGACTGCCACCGATTGAGTAGTCCAAGTTATCGAGCCAGTGAGATGTTCGCGTTCCAGTGTGCTCTCGTCGTTCACGCGCAGTTATGGCCAAAAGGCGGAAACGATCCTGTTGTTCGCTCTATCGAAGTTCTTCGATTTGTTACAATACCTTAAATCACATTCCACAGGCGTTCCCGCGCCTGCAGCGCGCGGCGCGACTCGCCTCGAGTGATGCGGATGAATATCGTGCCACCGGTCGACCGCGAGACGCAGAGCACGCTGCTGCGCGTGCGCAATCTCTGCCGAGCGAAAACAAAAAGCCCGAACCAAAGAGACCTAGGTTGCGGTTCCCAACAGACTGGCCTGCATGTTGCTGGCAATGATAAATCCGCAGCGTTGACAACGGGGCGCAAGGCCCCGTAAGTTGCGCGGTTATCCAACTTTATGCGACCCATTTGGAAAGGCAGCATTAGCTTCGGATTAGTTTACATTCCCATCTCGGTTTATCCCGCCACCCGGGAAGAGAAGGTCAGTTTTCGGCAACTGCGCCGTAGCGATCTCAGCCCGATCAAATACAAAAAGGTTGCCGAAGCCGATATGAAAGAAGTATCGGCCGATCAAATCGTGAAAGGCTTTGAGTATGAGCGGGGCCGTTACGTTGTTCTGAACGACGAAGATTTCGAGAAGGTTAAAATCGAATCGACCCATTCGATCGACATCACGGATTTTGTCGATCTTGAGCAGGTCGATCCGAAGTTTTTCTACAAACCCTATTTTCTCGAATCGCAAAAAGGCGGGGAAAAAGCTTACGCCCTCTTGCACAAGGCCCTGAGCGGGACGGATAAAATCGGCATCGCCAAGGTCGTGATCAGCAACCGCGAATATCTCGCCGCAGTAAAGCCGGATGGATTGTTCCTCATTCTCGAACTGATGCATTTCGCGAGCGAGGTTTTGACTCCGGAGGAGCTCAATCGCCCCACCACACAGTTGAATGACAAAGAGCTGAAAATGGCCCAGGCATTGATTGACAGCATGTCGGTCGAATGGGAGCCGCAGAAATATCGCAGCGAATATCGGAACGCCGTCATGGAAATGATCGAGCAGAAGGCGAAAAAAGTGGAGCTCCCTGAAAAACCTGTATCCAAGCCGCGTGCGACGAACGTCGTCGACTTGGTCAAAGTACTTCAGGAAAGCCTCAACCGCAGTCAATCAGTTAAGCCCAAACGCGCATCCGGCCGAAATGGCGGGCGCTCGACCGCCTCTCTGGTAAAGCAAAAAAGACGGGCTGCCGCTTAGCGCTCGATTTGACCCGCCGGATTATTTATCTGCCAGAATTTCGACCAGCTGGCCGGCTAACCTTGGACCGATCCCGCTCTCCTCGTGTTTGAAATAGGCAAAAGCATCTGACCAAACGGCCTTCTTTTCTGCCATAGTGTCCGCCCATCGAGAAACATCGCCCGGCTGGTAGTCTTCTCGTCGCAGGCGCAAATAACCCCAATCAGCGGTCGCCATGATCGGCGTTTCCAGCTTATCGGTATCGGCAATGCATAAGGCGCAGTTCCGCTTTCGCAGGATCTCGAAGATCTCGTCATCAAACCATGACGAGTGGCGAAACTCGAACGCGGCCCGCATGCTTGGAGGCAGACATTCCGTGAAAGGTGTCAGCAGTTGCGCATCCTTCTTCAGCTGCGGAGGGAGCTGAAAGAGAACCGGGCCCAGTCGCTCCCCCAATCCCGAGACAACCTCATAGAAATAATCAACCGTGTCCGAACAATTTCGGAGTTTGGCGAAATGCGTCACCTTCTGTGGCGCTTTCAAGCTAAACCGAAAATGCGGCGGGGTTAGCTTGCACCAGTTTTCGATCGTTTTCAGCGCCGGGATGCGATGAAACGTGTAGTTGATCTCAGTGGTGCAAAATTGCTCGGCATAGTAAGGAAGCATTTTCGCCGCGGGTAGATCTTCCGGATAAAAAGTGCCCTTCCATTCCGGGTACTGAAAACCAGAAGTGCCAACCCAGGAATTCACGGTTCGCGTTTTATCAGCCGCGCAGAGCTTTCGTGAAACGAACGAGTTCGGCCACGACTTGTTCGATTCGTTTTTGAACTTTGCCGTCGGTCAATTTGCCACCGCTGAAGGCGTCGCCCGTGGCATAAACAAAGCGAGGAACGATCACCGATCGAAAATCGAGCATGAGACTATTGGCAAATGCCATTACTGACATGTAGCTACCCATGCCTCCGGCGGCACAAAGAAATGCGACTACCTTATGTTCCCACGCGCTGCCGGTGAGTTCGACCATGTTCTTGGTGGCGGCACTAACGTCATAGTTATAGACCGGGGTCGCCACAATGATTCCATCTGCTTTTCCAATCGTCGCACTTAATTTCTGGGCTGCCGGTTGAGTGTAACAGGCGTCCGCATCGCACATTGGCAGGTCAAGTTGGTCAATGTCGAGCCATTCACAGTCCAGATCTGCCTTCTCCAGAGCAGCAAAGGCGATCCGTCCCATTCTCCTGCTATTGCTATCGGGGTTGCCGCTGGTACTGACGACGAGGTGTTTTGGCATCTGCTTGTCGGACTAAAAGACGATCGGGCTGCGCAATGGCCGTATTTCGCCGTTGACCTCAACTATGACGGGATAGCCTTCGGGCTGTCTTAGGATATCACGGTCCGCTTCAGGAGTCGGACATGCGAGCATGATTTTCAAACATGGGGTCTTTGGATCACTTAAGTCGCCGGCGTAAACGGCGACCACTCGGGGGATGGCGAGCAGTTCTTCATCATGCGCGACAAGAGCCGCGTTGATGTCTCGCTTGGGCAGCGACGAAGAGCTTTGCGCCATCACTGTGCCGACAAATGATAGGACTATCGTCAGCAGCAACTTGCACCGGCGCAGGTCTAATATCATTCGCGCCAGAACTATGGCATAAAAACAAAACGCCCGCTCGACTAGAACGAGCAGGCGCTGAAAAACAGTGCAGCGAGGTTACCGGCGACCATCGTCGCTCCGAGAAAGTTTAAAAACTTCATCAATCGGCTCGGCGATCGCGCTCGCGCTGCTACCATCGAATAAAAGGCCGGCTCGATGCGGATTCCTCATTGCCGCATCTTCCACCATCAAGGGATCCACAGTCGCACTCTTCAGGAACGAACTCCGCGAATTGCTGATTACGATCTGTCCGGCGGCCACCTCCCTACAACCGAACAAAAACGAGTAATTAACCGGTTCGTTCGGCCACGATCTCCAAGACCAAGGGCGTGAGCATGAGCGAATCCGTGTCTTCTGCCGCCTCCGCAAATTCGGCTTTCACTTGATTAACAAAGGATTCGTCTACGCGACCCAGCTCTTGCAGACGAGGCGCCCCGCTTTCAATGAAGGCCGCAGGCCATTGCCACATGTAATCACTCGGTCGGACGCAATAGATTCGCGGGACAGCCGAACGAACGGTAAATCCGTTCGCGGACAAGAGCGGCGGCAAATTTAGACCGATATCCGGCTCACCGCCGGTCGCCCGCCAGCTTTCACCGACTTGCTCGGCGAAACGTTCCAAAGCGGGCCGGCGCGGAGAAAAACGCCATGTCGTGTAGTGGGCGTATTCATGAAAAATCGCGATACTACCCTCCGGCATGACAGCCGCCAGTTTCTTAATCAGAACCCCCGGATCGGAAACGAAGGAGAGGACCCATCGGCACCAACTGAAGTCATAACGATGGAGCGGCAAATCGTCATTCATGAGATCCAGTTCATGGATTTTCACGTGATTGAGAGCACGTAGCCGGCACGCCTCTTTGATCACGCTGACGAACTTGCTCGATCGCTCGACCGCAACGACCTCGCCGGCTGGTCCGACGATCTGCGCTAAATCGATCGCCGCATAACCAGGTCCGGCGCCGATATCGAGCACACGTTTGCCCACAGTAATGCCGGCTCGTTGCCACAAATCCAAAACGACCGGGCGCCATACTCGATGTTGTAACCCGAGACGGACTACTTCGTCATCATGAGTGCCAAGGATGTAATCGCGTTCACCGATCTCTTCTTTTCCCGGTAATCGGGCTGATCGACCCAAAGCCGATTCAGAAGGAAGATCGCTCATTCGGCCTTAGGAGATTTGTTGTATTCTTCTATTGCTTTGGGCATCTCGGCTTCGAGTTGCTGGATGCGAGTGCCATGCGAGGGATGGCTGGAAAGGAATTCCGGTGGCTGCGATCCGCCGGTATGTTCCATCCGCTTCCAAAAGGAAATGCTCTCCCGCGGATTGTATCCCGCCCGTGCCATATAGATCAGCCCGATTTCGTCAGCCTCTGACTCATGCTTTCTGCTAAACGGCATTAGCACTCCATACTGCGCACCGGCACCGAGCGCTCCCATAATGGCCCGCTGCTTATCGTAATCCATGTCGGAGAGCGACATTGCAACTCCTGTCATCGCCGTTTGCGCCAGATTTTGTTCGAGGACGCGTTGCGAACCGAGGCGTGATGTCGCGTGCGCCATCTCGTGTCCGAGCACGGTCGCAAGAGCTGCCTCGCTCTCTGCCACGGGAAGAATGCCGGTATAAACAACGACCTTACCGCCGGGCAGGCAGAATGCATTCACTTGCGGGTTTTGGATTAGAGCTACCTGCCATTGAAAATCCGCTCCCGTTTGTCCCGTTGCTGCGGCTAATCGCGACGCCACGCGCCTCACCATGTCCAGCTCAGGTCCTGTCTCGATGGTTTGGGCCTGGGACAGAACCTCCTGGTAACTTTGCAACCCAAGAGCCGCCTCTTGTTCACTGGATAAGGCCACATGACTCTTTCGTCCTGTCTCTGGATTGACGAACTTCTCGGAGGAGAAGTACTGATAGGCGAAGAACAGTCCCGCCAATATCAGCGGAACCCACTTGATATGCCTTCGTTCCATATAAAACTGATTTGAACAAGGTGACGACTGGCAGCGCTTGGTCCGTCGCCAGGGCGCTATCCACCAAATTGATACCCAAAGGTCTCAATATCGACTCTAAATTTCTCCGCAACGACCCGGCGCGTCCTTTCCGTGTAATAGTCGGTGTAGTGGCGAGGTCGCGGGTTGGCTCGAGAATGGGGCAACCTTTCACTGAGGCCGAGCTTCCTCGCGACGAAAGCCCAGTCCTGCTCCAGGCGCTCGAATCTTCCGATGAAATCAGCAAGCACTTTGCCATTCGGATCAACGAACCAGTCGAGTTGGTATCGATGAGGGGACGAATGAATGCAGGTGCTGCTACTGTACTGAATCCAGTCCACAAATTGATCGAACGTCATCTGCGCCCTTAGCTCCGTCGCCTCTCGCCGTTCATAGAGCGATACCACGCGATCCCAGGGATTACGGACGAATCCGAATTTGAAGTAGCTCTCGAATTGTTGTCGCCCGATCTCCAGGCGTCGCTCCCGAGGCAACATCAGATAAAAGGATTCGATGATTCGGTTTGTTCTTCCGCCTCGCACCGGCCAGTAACTCTCCATCAAAGTCTTGATTTCCCATAAATTTAGATGAGGGCGAATCGGTTTTCCCAGAAGAACACGAATACTGGTGGACCCCGTTTTGGGAACCTGGACAAAAATACACTTGTGCTTATGAGAGATCATTTCAGCCTAATTATCGCCGGCGGCGTTGGCACTTTTTCTCAGCAAGGATACTGAATCTGTGACATGAAGGCGATCGTTCTGACTTTTGATCGGCATCGGGCGATCACAGAGCACATGATCCTGCAGTATAAGCGCGTTTGGCCCGATCATCCTTTCTGCTTTCGAATCCCGTACCAAAATCTCGGCGGGATCAACTCAGATCAACTAGAATACCTCAAGACCCCCGGCGAAACCCCGGAGGAAATTCCCGCTGCGGCGCTCGAATTGCTCGCCGATTTGCCGGAGGAAGAATGGGTTTATTGGTGCTCCGACGATAAGTATCCGATTTGGCTCGAGATCGAAAGAATCGGAGAACTGATGGACTACGCGCTCGAAGCGGCCGATATCAGCGGCCTGTTGTTTTGCCGCACCCGCGTCACCTTGGACCAGCCGGAACTCACGCTCTATCCAAACGAACGGCTAACAGCGAGCGGCAACGTTTTGCTCGAGCGTAGGAGCTGGTATCAAATATGGATTCACCAATTTCTCCGAGTGAAGGTGCTTCGTTACTTCTTCACCAAAATGCCGCCCCACCCTCCAAGCGCCAAGGCTATGGATGAGTTGAAAAATGCAATCGTCAAACCGGATGATTTTCGGCTGTTCGTAACCAAGGAAAATTTCGCCGTCTTCGGCGAAAGCACACAACGAGGTCGTATTACCCGGAACTGCTTCGATAGCATCAAACGCAGCGGGATCGAGCTCCCGGAATGGTTTCAGCGTTCCAATGGTCAATGGGTGACAATGGGAGAACTGCCAGGATGGCAGAAATCTTGGAAAAAATGGACCAGGCGTTTGCTCCCGGTCAGGCGAAAAACGAATTAAATGGCGACGCGGGAGTCTTCTTCGTCAGGCCAAAGCTCCAGGCCATGGATGCAATTGCGAATATCTTTTGAAATATTGACCTGCTTGATTCTTTGACCGGTCGCGAGGCTATAGGCTGAGATGGTCGACGGGGAAGAACCACCAATCACGATATCTTCACCGTAAAGGCAGAGGCCGCGTCCGAAGCCTTGCCGGGCATGATCGCCCGGCACATCGGTATGGGATAGCTTTGCCAAATCGTATTTCGAGATGGTGAAGGTTTGCTTAATCCGATTGTCTTTATCGGCGATCACAAGCCGGTCGGAAGCAGTGTCGTTATAGATTACTCCGTCCCGGTAGACCGAGGCGTTATGCGTACCTCGTGGAAGCGGAGCGTACTCTTGTAATGTCCGTTCTTTCAGGGCGAGCAGAGCCTCGATTCTAGTGCCCGAAATCATGATCGATTCATTGTTGCGGCTCACGTTATTGATATGCAGATCGCTGCTGTTTGGCGTTATCGCCGGCCCATTTTCAAGGTTGGGATCAAAAAGGGTGACCCTGAATTTGCCACGGCGCGACGCAGCCGCTCTGATGCGACCGATGAAATTGGCTTTTTGCGATTGATCTCGGGTAATTTCATAACCACGAATGAAAACCCGGTTTGTTAGATCAAATTCAAGAACACTGTTTAATTCCGTTGAGGTCAGATAAAGTATGTTGTTGGCAATATTGATCTCGTGGCAACGCTTTAAGTATTTGTTCGTGAACGACTCGATTAGCTTAAATCGGCGATCGAAGACAAAGATCTCGTCGCTAGCCGCCAGATATATTTTGCCTTGGTAGAATGCGATTCCACGCAAGCCTCGATCCCCTCCGCGACCCTCCCAATTGATTGATCGATCATTCCAGTCGATGACTTGTTCGATATCTTCGGAGTTGAGATCGACCAGGTAGACGCCGCCGTGACTTTCTCCCTGGCGGGCCGAACGAATGACGGAGGTAGTAATTACCCTCGGTAGTTTCTGCATGACCGCAGCAGCGTTGCCAGGGACCAGCCTTGTGTCACAGCTTCAGGCCGTCATCCGTTTCTTCCTGCCAACGATAGATGGCGTCTCGGCCGCGATCGACGATCGCCGCATGGTCGCCCCTCTCGTAGATGTTCTCGGCTTCAATCGGATCATAGTTCAGGTTGTAAAGCTCATTCATGTCTTTGTCTCGCAGGCAAAGTTTCCATCCGTCGGGCATGACGACGGTCCGCGTTGATTCCTCAACCGCACGCTTGATCGCGCGCCGCCGGCCGAGAGACGTCCCTTTCACTACTTTCATCCGATTGGGCGACCACTCGATAAACACATTCTCCGGCACCATCGCTTCTCCACGCAAAAGCGGGGCGAGACTTCGCCCGACGCACTGCTCTGGTTTTGCCTGGCCCAGAAGATCCATTAGCGTGGGTA
>QHNU01000174.1:9858-10385 GCA_003218525.1 Verrucomicrobiota bacterium | reverse complement strand
TAAAAGGGATCGCCGAACCTTCGGAGCCGCGCGGTGGAAGAATAATCCGCCGCGCGGCTTTCTTTTTATCGGCGGAATGGCCTTTCTTGCCAATCGGCGGCGCTTTTGCGTATACCTCTCGCAAGAGAATGAGACAGGTGAGCTTTGCTTTGACGCGGGTAAAGGTGCGGATTTTTGTCCTGACTTTTGTGGCATTCATCTTTTGCTGTATCTCGATTGGCGCGACGGACACACCCGCAGCCGCCGCTACGCCACCTCCCTCGCCCCCTTCTTCCTCAACGGACTCTCAATCCTTTTTCTTGGCGCAATATGTTTCTGTCCAAATACCAGGCGGAATTCGGGGCTTTGTACCCGGCACTCGCGTGACTGTTATAACTAATCTTGACAACCGGCTTCGCGTTAAAGCCGATGACATCGAGTTCGAGGTCAGAAAGGATCAAGTCACACCCGACCAGCAGATGGCGCTGCGGGCCTCCCAAGTAGATACTCAGACGCAGCAGAAATTGGCAGCTTCCATGGCTACTCAG
>QHNU01000174.1:300-9782 GCA_003218525.1 Verrucomicrobiota bacterium | reverse complement strand
TACGAGATCTCGAGCAAAGATACAATGCGCTGCAGCAGGAAGAGGAGAACTTGCAGTCGCGAATCGGCGAGGCCCAGCAGCCGGTTGTCGCCCGCTACAGTAAAAGCGGAACAAGGATATACGACAAGTATGCTAATCCAATGAGAACACAATTACCTCTTCTACGTAGCCGTTTACAGGACGTTCAACGGGAAAAGAAGGACGCTCGGCGACAATTAGAGGCGGCTCAGCGCCAAAGATAGATCCGCTGAACTAAGTGTGAGTGTCAAAGTCTACTGCTCTAGAGTGATTGATGAACGGAAAAACCTGCGCACATCTTGAAGCGATTGAGACGGTGAAACATCCTCATAAAGGTGAATGTGAGGAATGCGTGAAGATTGGCGACTCCTGGGTTCACTTGCGTACCTGCCAAACCTGCGGCGTTACTCTGTGCTGCGATTCATCACCTAACCAACATGCCAGCAAACATGCTCGAGCCATCTCGCATCCGGTGATTGCCTCCGCCCAACCGGGCGAGCGTTGGCTCTATTGTTTCGTCGACGAAGCTTTCGTCGAATACTAAAAGACCAACCGCTGCTCGTTATGAAAAGGTGAATGTTAAAAATTTGACGGAGGAGCACTGGTCGTCTCCAAAGAAAAAGTATGTCGGCGCCGGTAAAGAGTTATCGATCGCCCTGAGAAAAGACGATGCACGGCCTCATCCCTTTGACGTCGAGATTTTGCGAATTCCTCCAGACAGAACTCCCTATCCCTATCATTCCCACAGCGCCCAGTGGGAATTCTATTACGTCTTGTCCGGTTCCGGCTCCGCCCGGGACGAAAAAGGAAGGATTGCGATCATGTCTGGTGACGCTTTCATCTTTGGCCCAGGCGAAGCTCATCAGCTGTTTAACGATGGTTCTGAAGATCTCGTTATCTGTGTCGTCGCCGATAATCCGGTTGGGGATTCGGGTTACTATCCTGATAGCAAGAAGTGGCTCGGTGAAGAGTAATGAACAACCGACACTTTGATCTTGGTACAGTTATCGTCATCGGCATCACGCTTTTGCTATTTGTCATCGCATTATTCGAGAAAGATTTCACTCACGACATGCTGCTCGAAGCCGGCGTCTTTCTCGTTTCAGTAAAGCTGATCATGATGTCCTATAGGAACAGCCTGGCCACGCGCGACCTGCGCGACAAACTCGACGCTATCCAGCAAGCGCTCGCGCGACTGGAGAGTGTTTAGGAGCAAGGTCCGAACCAAATGCCTGCGCCTGAGGACAGGCGCAGCGACAACAAATCCGTTAAGTATTGCCCTATGGTCGTCGAGGTCGTGATGTTCCTACGCAAGCTCAACGATTACTCAGCTATTTAGAGCCGCCGACGGCGGAGCTTCCTTCCTTCTCGTCGCCCAGTAGATTGCCGCCGGTGAGCGGCTGACGAGGACGATCGAGGGCGTCAGCGAAGGTTCGGAACCGTTCCGAAAAGAGCTCGTGCCGGCGTCGCCAATAATATTCGAGCCCAGGCGAAGCGAGATAATGACGGTACAAATTCCAATAACCGCGCCAAATCTGCTCGTCCATCAGACCATAGATGTAGTGAAAATGAATGGTCTCCATCGCTTTTAAGAATTGAAAGGCCGCGTGGTAAAAGCGGGCCCGATCATCTGCGGAAAGCGCGTCCAGGTTCTCTAAACCTACGCGCCAGATCCGGGCGATTTCCACATTCTCGCTGAACTGCTTGGTCACGTCCCGCAGAGCGGTGGCCGCGGCGTCATGGGCGGTGAGCTTTGCTATACGTGTGCTGCGATTCACCTGAACAGCGAGATACCAGAGTGACGCCACCACAGCGATGGAGCTGACAATCTGCGCCGTTGCATTGATGGCCTCCCAGTTCATTTCAGAAGCGGCCGTGGCAGGAAACAGTCGCCATTTAGATCAAATGATACAATGCATCGAGTGTGCGTCGACTATGTTTCCACCATTCCCGCAGTGGGACGCATTGGCGATTTTCAAATCGACCTTCCGCGACTCCTCAGGTTCTCCGGCGAGCCAAGCGAATGAAGATATGAGACGCCATAATCAGCGGTACGACAAATGTGGGAAGGAGACTCACCGGCAACTCGCGCAGCGGCGCCATCCCCGTCCAATCCCTTACTCCGACCCATAATGCGTCACTAACAACAAAAAGAATGTCGAACAATCCTGCCGCGTTCCAAATCACGATCAGCAGTCTTCCCGATGGGCCGGCCACAATTCCAATTAGCAGGAGAGCAAAAATCGCTACTATGATGTCTCCAATCGCCGCCGGATACGCGAATGTGCGGCCAATCTTCCGTTGCTGGCGTCGATGAGAAAAAACAAAGCAGCAACGAACCGCACCAGGTGAAATCCGAGTATATACCAGACATCCAGCGACATCGCTGCAAGCTGCGCTGCCGGTAATCGCCAGCAGACCACGAGGGTGATCACGGTAAGCAGAGCCACGATCATGGGAATCATTTGAGGACGGGCATTCCGAAGCGATCCAGCGGCGCTCGCAGCAAGGGCCAGACCCAACCAAATAATGAGAGCGGCAGCAACCGAACTGAAACGATCATGGCCTTGTTGATCGCTCATTGACCTATTTCTCGTTAATCCAGAAAAAAGCACGATCACCGAGCCGAGTTCGGCGAGGCCGTAGTTATCGGCGCTACAGCGTGCGCTCCGATTATTTTGTGAGATCAGCCTGTGTTGGTGGGCCTTCCACCCAGTTTACATCCCAGGCCGCATCGACAGTGATGAATGTAAGCGAATCTACCGTTAACCAAGCCTCGTGAACCATCTTTGCAGGCATGAAGTTGAATCCGCCCGGACCGATCTCGGCCCGCTTCCCGTCGCATGCGAGCACTGCTGTACCCTGGATTATCGTATGGGTCTCGTTGGCCGTATGCCCATGCTTACGCACGTGAATCGCTTTGGACGTTCAAATGAGCAATTGGGTGGCGCGCGTATCCGGATCGATATGGAGGATACAAATTTCCGGCGAATTGTCTCCCAGATCAGGCAGAATTTTATCCCATTTAGCGTCATCCAGTTTTTGGAAAATTGGCTGGTTCGCCGGTGAAGGGGATTGCGCGCGGCTCGCGGTCGAGACAATGCTGAGCAGGAGCGATGTGATAAGGAGGACGTTTTAATTTTCATAAGTTTCAACGTCTGAGAATGATTCTAATTTAAACACGTGACGTTCAAAGAATCATTAATGCAGAAAGAAGGGAAACCGGCCGCAAGAATTCTCGCTCGGTCGGTAAGGTGGTTTGTATTAAACGCCAGCCACCGATTGGTCCCAATCTCAACGAGAAGAAGGCCTCTTGATGAAGACGAAAATCCTAATACTCGGGATCATCGCTCGGGCCGGCACAGTTTTTCCGGGGGAATGGACGATCGGAATTTGGACAGAAAGATGCTTTTCATTTTGAAGTATGAGTCCCTTTAAATTCTGTCCCGGTGGAGATCGTCCGAGCTGATCTACTAAGAGATTTGTGGTATCTGTAATTCGGTAATTCGCGGTTAATCATTTTCTCGTGACCAGTAAAACGAAAATCGCTGTTGTTTTCATTTTCGCATCCTCCGTTTGCATAAGCGCAGCTAGCGCGAGCGATGCCTACTCGATCAGGAAATTGAGCGAGGCGCTCGTCGCGCTTGCGCCCGACGTGGATCCAGGTGAAGCCGAGCAGCTATCTGTGACCGCGCACACGACCGCGCGCAGTCTCGCACGCCAATATCACATCGTTCTCAACCCGGAGTTTCAATGCTTTCTGATCAACATCGGCGTACGCAAACGTGGCTACTGCGGCCATTGGACGCGTGATATCGGTGAATGCCTGAAAGACCTCAAGTTTAGGACGCTCGCGCTTCACTGGGGCGCTTACAAGCCAGGAACAACGGGAGAGAGCAATTGCGTGGTAATCACCGCACGCAATCAGCCTTTCCAGGACGGAATCGTCATCGACGGCTGGCGTCGGGCCGGCCGATTGTATTGGGCGAAAGTCACGAAAGACGATGAGTACCAATGGAAAGAAGACCCGCTCTACACCGCCTGGCTGCAGGACTACCGACACGTTTACGAATTCCGGTCGGAGGGGCGCTGACGTTGTTAGCTATGAGCGAAGTGGCCGCCGCGATTTTGCGCCGACTAGATCGACATCGGCTGATCAGCTCGTGACCGGCTTCTGTGTCGCAATCTTGGCGTTTCCAAGAAACGTCACGTCCTCATTAACCACGAGCCGCGGCGCTTCGATATCTCCACGGAGCGTGCAATTGCCCTGAAGTTCGCAGCGTTCAGTCACAATAATATTGCCCTCGACCGTCCCTTGAACCTTTGCCGATTTGGTCCTGATCTCGCCGCGGACCAGCGCATGCGTTCCGATCGTTAGCGTTCCGGTGGAATTGATTGTGCCTTCGAGCTCGCCGTCGATTAGCAGGGCGTTACTACATTTGACCGTGCCTTTGATCGAGACTCCGTTCGACAGAACACTGCCGGCCCGCGTGGGAATGGACGTGGTATAGAACTGTTCTGGAAGAACAGCGGATTTGCCCTTTTCAGGTGCTGGTGGTGCGGATTCAGGCTTCCTAGATACTGAAAACATGCTGTGCGGCTCCTTCAGGTTGGGCTGTTTGTGTAGCTGATTTTGTGCCGTACGAAACGCCCGTCGCACGACTCCCCTATTAACCACCCGGTTAAGGCGAGAAAGCCTACGGCTTGGGCGGTTCGCTCTTATTGATAAAAGGCGTGAACAGATCGATCGGGACCGGAAGAAAGGTCGTCGTATTATGCTCACTGGAAATCTCGCGCATGGTTTGGAGGAAGCGCAGTTGCAGCGCAATCGGTTCCTTGCTCATCATGGCGGCAGCCTGGACCATTTTTTCGGCCGCTTGAAACTCGCCCTCGGCATTGACGACCTTTGCCCGGCGCTCCCGCTCGGCTTCGGCCTGCTTGGCCATGGCGCGCTTCATGGTATCGGGCAGCGCCACGTCCTTTACCTCTACCGCCGTGACTTTGACGCCCCACGGTTCGGTTTGCCGGTCGATGATCTCCTGCAACTTCAGGTTGATCGACTCGCGCTGCGAAAGCAGGTCATCGAGCGGGGCCTGGCCGAGTACGCTTCGCAGCGTGGTCTGGGCGATGAGCGATGTTGCTTGGAGAAAGTTCACCACTTTCACGACCGCGGCTTGCGGATCGACGACGCGGAAATAAACAACCGCATCGACCGTCACCGGCACGTTGTCTCGCGTCATTACCTCCTGCTTCTCGACACTGATGGTCACGACGCGCAAATCCATTCGCACCATTCGATCGACGACGGGGATGAGGAAAACCAGCCCCGGCCCTTTTGCGCCGAGTAGTTTCCCGAGGCGGAAAATCACCCCTCGCTCGTATTCGCGGAGGATGCGGATCATCTGCGGCAGGATGATCACGGCCAGGATGAAAATGGGTATGGCCCAACCAATTAACTTCAGCAGTCCTTCGAGTAATGGCATGATTTTATTCTTTTTTAGTTCTTACTTTTAAAGTTAACCCCTCTACCCCCGCAATCTCGACTAGTTTGCCCTTCTCAACCGGTGTATCACTGACCGCGTTCCAATTCTCGCCTTCGACGAAAATCCTGCCGCCGCGCGAGTCGATTGGGGTCAATGTGGTCACCGTTTTGCCAACCATCGTTTCCGCTCCGGCCCTGACTGGCAGGCGTTGGGCGCGCAACCCTTTGCCGACAACGAAAATAAAGAATGCCGCCGTTACCACCGTAGCTGGAATAATGTAGCTCAAGGATAAACGAAAGAGTGGATCGTTGCGGCTAAATAGCATGAGCGAGCCGATCAGAAACGAAATAATTCCGCCAGCGGTCAGGACGCCGTGCGTGGGCGCATAAACATCAAAAATAAAGAGCAGGAGCGCGAGACCGATCAAGACAAGTCCGGTCGCGTTTACTGGCAGGATTGCCGCCATGTAAAGCGCCAGGACCAATGCAATCGCGCCAACCACGCCCGGCAGAATTGCGCCCGGCGTGGTCATTTCGCCGATAATTCCATAGATCGCGATCAGCATGAGGACAAACATGACCTCGGGATGCCAGAGCGTGTGAAAAACGCGTTCGGACGCCGACATCTTGATTTCCGACACTTCGCCGTTTGCGGTCTTCAGTGTCCTACCATCCACTACGCGCCCGTTTAGTTGCTTTAACAAATCGGGAAGATCGACAGCGATCAGATCAATCACTTTTAGCTCGAGCGCTTTTTCCGCCCCGATCGAGGCGCTCTCCCGGACGGCTGACTTGGCCCACTCGACATTGTGATGACGCCTGGCCGCGATCGCTTCGATGTAGCTAACGGAAAAGTTCTCGAGCTTCTGCTTCATCGTCTGGTCGGGCTTTTCTTCTCCACCGCCAGTTGGATTACCACCGATCGTTACGGGGTGCGCCGCGCCGATAGTTGTGGCCGGTGCCATCGCGGCGATGCTCGCGGCAATGGTAATGAAACATCCGGCACTAGTCGCGGTCGAACCTGTCGGCGCGACGTAAACCACGACCGGGACGGTGGAACCTAAGAAACTCTGCACGATTGTTTGAGTCGAGTCGAGCAGACCGCCCGGGGTGTTGAGTTGAATGATCAGACATTGTGTATTCTGCGTCCGAGCTTCATCGATACTTCGCGAAACGTAACTCGCCGTCGCCGGACCAATCGCCCCATCGATTTTGATAAGGGAAACTTTCTCCGCAGCGACAACCGCGGACCCGCACACCAGCCAGAGAGCCAGGCCCGTCAACAAAGTCGGCACCGGCACCCGCAACCTTAGGCTCCCTTCATGGGCTGAATCTTGCTGGCCAAGTCTGCGACCTGTGGCTTTACGATTTTCTCGTAATCAAGATAACTGAGTTTAATGGCGTCGGTATGAGTACCGGCCTCGAAAACGATGTAATCTTCCTGGGTCAAACTCTTGTCCACATACGTTGGGACACCATAGAGATTGCCAAACGGCGGCATCGCTCCCACCGCGCAGTCAGGGAAGAGCGACTTGAATTCGTTTTCGCGGTTCAGCGAAACGGCTTTGCCCATCGCCTTCGCGGCTTTTTCCAAGTCGATTTGATGATCTGCCGGAAGCACTGCCATTACATGCTCCTCTCCGGATTTTACCATGACGACCTTGGCATGGCGCCGGCCTTTCACATGCTCAGCTTGGGCGATCCTTTGCGCGGTAACGGCTTCCGGGTGATGCAGGATCTCGTAGCCAGCTTTGTTTTCGTTCAAACAATCGATGAGTCGCTTGGGTATTTTCATAAGCGGCCTCCGATGCCAAGCTATCACTTTCTCGAGCGATCTCTACATCCGACCGCAACTCGAAGAGTGTAGATCTCCTATAAACGCTACGCTAAACTGAGTGAGCAAAAAGTTGGCTTGCACCGGCCGAACATTTCGCATCCGCCGGGCAAGATCGACAATCGCACGCGCACCGAACGCCAAGCGGATAAGCAAACTGGCGCGGCGGAACGGCGCGCGGTCAAAAATCAGTGCGCCGGCAGCGCTCTATTTCTCAACGAGCATTAAAAGTTCAGCGGCTTAGCGAGCGATCAAAATCGCATAGCCGAAACCAGGGTTTCTGCCAATCTTCAAATGAGTCTCTAGGCCACTCGTGGCCTGACACCGCCAAGTGTCTCGGCCGCCCGGCGCATTCGGAAACCGAGCATGATGAGAAGGATTCCGAAGGCGAAGGCAAATCCGCCGATCCACCAGACCAATACCAGTGCGCCGATAAACGGGTTCAGAAACAGAGCGATCCCGAACAGAATAGAAGCAATCCCAGCGACCACCAGCAACCATTCGCCTGCGATTTCCTTGCGCAATCGGATCGCAGCCGCAATTTCGGCAATACCGTTCACGACGGCCCAGGCGGCGATGACAATGACCAGGCTGAACGCAGTCATGCCAGGCCAAATAAGGGCGATGATCCCGGCGGCAATGCTGATGACAGCGCCAAAGATTAGACTTCCGAACCGGCGAGTTCTCCGGGGACTCTTGAAGCAGACAACGAGCGCGAAAATCCCGTTAACCAGCGCGTAAGCGCCAAAGAGCAGAACCAGAGTAAATATGGTGATACCTGGCCAGATGAAAGCTAAGATACCAAATAAGACGGCAGCTAAGCCGCGCAGGGCAAGCACCCACCAATTATGCCGAAATAATTCGGCCATCGAATCGCTTAGCGTATTATCAACTTCGTCGTTCATATGTTTTTACTTTCCGATTTATTACTTCGAGTTGTTTCGCGGCTAAGCGAATGAACTTCGGAGTTTAGCCGTTGGACCTCATTCATTAACCGCAGGATCATTTTGATCCCAGCTAAGTCATCGCCACAAACGGAGCGCAATTCTTCGATCGCGCGTAGGGTTTTAATGCTCTTGCCGTCAAAATAATAACCGCGCTCGTTTGCCATCGGCCTGATTAGGCCATGCCTGCAGTAGATCGCGATTCTTCGCCGGGGAACATCCACCAGATGGGCCGCGGCCTCGATGGAGTAGACGGCCTCCGGTGGTGGCTCAAACAACTGAAGAGCGCGTGAGCGAAAGCTGCGTGTAACTCTCGTTATCATTCCAATTGCCGTACTTCTGCAGTCAGCGCAGCCAGCATCTCCTCCAGATCGCGGGTGCCATCGTATCGTTGCCCGTTAATGAAGAAAGTCGGCGTGCCGTTGACGCCGGCCCGAATTCCGCTCTTGAAGTCGTCCCGTACTCGAGCCGCATGCGCTCCGGATTCTACTTCGCGAATCAGCCGAACTTCATCGAGACCGAGTAAGGATGCATATTGAACGAGGTCCTCGTCTTCGAGAGCTTGCTGATTCTGGAAAAGCATTTCATGCATCTCCCAGAAGCTTCTCTGAGCGCCCGCTGCTTCCGCAGTCTCGGCCGCGTGCCCGGAGTGAGGATGGACGGTCGTTAGCGGAAAATGCCGGAAAGCGAAGCACAAGTCTTCGCCCAGCCGCGTCTGAATCTCCGTAACTACCGGTTCAACTTCGGCGCAAAATGGACATTCGTAGTCGCCGTACTCAAGCAAGGAGATTGGGGCAGTAGCGGTACCGCGAACGTGGTCGCGTTTACTGTCTGGAACAGTGAGGCGATCTATCATCGCGTAACCTCCGCTTTTTGGTCCTTCAATTGTTCAAGCGCCGTCAGAATTCCGTTCGCGCCCGGATTAACGCCAAGGGGCGAAACATAATTCCAGCGAATAATGCCTTCGGAATCGATGACAAAAAGGGCACGTTCACAAACGCCGTCTTTATCTCGGTAGACGCCGTAGTCACGAGCAACCACTCCCTTCGGTTCAAAGTCGGCCAGTAACGGGAAATGAAGCTTGCGATCCCGGGCGAAGGCGGCATGACACCACGCGCCATCTACTGAAATGCCGAGAAGTTCCGCATTAAACTCCCGAAACTCATCCAGCATCTCATTGTAAAGTGTCATCTGATCTCCGCAG
>QHNU01000174.1:0-266 GCA_003218525.1 Verrucomicrobiota bacterium | reverse complement strand
TTAAAGTTAGCCATTGGTCTGGCGTGCTTCGAAGAGTGAATTCCGGCGCCTTCGTGCCGGCAGGGAGTGGTCCTCGCCGGCTCTTGGAATACATGTCTTTGTAATTCGCCTCGCCAGTCATAAAGATCGCCTATCGCCGCGCGCGGATGCGCCGGGGCTTCGTCTCCGCCAGCGCAACCCGGCGCGGTCCTGTCTTATTCTACTTTGACCTCAACCTGCTTCGGCTTTGCGCTCTCGCTTTTCGGCAGGTGAACAGTCAGGACACC
>QHNU01000114.1 GCA_003218525.1 Verrucomicrobiota bacterium | reverse complement strand
GATTTAGATTTTAATCGTGATGTCAACGCCCGCCGGCAGGTTCAACTTCTTGAGTTCGTCGACCGTTTTTGCGGTTGGTTCAATAATGTCGAGCAGCCGTTTATGGGTGCGAATTTCAAATTGATCCATCGATTTTTTGTCGACGTGGGGCGAGCGATTGACGGTAAACTTTTCGATCAAGGTCGGCAGTGGAATGGGACCTGCCACGCGCGCGCCGGTGCGTTTCGCCGTCTCCACAATCTCAACCGCGGACTGATCGAGCATGCGGTGATCGAACGCTTTCAAGCGAATGCGGATACGCTGGCCGTTTGTCATTTCGTCTCCTTCTGATCGAGAATCGCCGCGACCAGATTTTGCGGGACCTGTTCAAAATGCGAAGGCTCCATCGAATAACTGGAGCGACCTTTCGAAAGCGAGCGAATGGCGGTGGCGTATCCAAACAGTTCAGCGAGTGGGACTTCCGCGTGCACGATCGTGAGATTGCCCCGCGCTTCGATGTTGTTGATGCGTGCGCGACGCCGGTTCAAGTCCCCGATGATATCGCCCTGAAATTCTTCCGGCGTGATGTTCTCGACCTTCATGATTGGCTCGAGCAGGATCGGCTTGCCTTGCCTGAACCCATCCTTCATTGCGAAAATCGCCGCCATTTTAAAGGCGAGCTCGCTCGAATCGACTTCATGGTAGCTGCCATAAACGATGTCGACCTCAACATCGATGACCGGATAACCGCCGAGCACCCCATTCAGGACCGCTTCTTCAATGCCTTTTTTCACCGCCGGAATGTATTCGCGCGGAATCACGCCGCCCACGATTTTGTTTTCGACGAGCAGACCTTTGCCGCGGTGTGCCGGCCGCACATCGACTTCGACGTGACCGTACTGTCCGCGACCGCCTGATTGCTTGATTAATTTGCCAACGCCGTGGGCACCACCGGTGATTGTCTCGCGATAGGCGATTTGCGGCTTCCCCGCATTCGCGTCCACCTTGAATTCGCGGAACATGCGATCGCGAATGATTTCTAAATGCAGTTCACCCATGCCGGCGATGATCGTCTGGCCAGTATCCTCATGCGTGTAGACGCGGAAGGTCGGATCTTCTTCCGCAAGACGTTGCAGGGCGGTCGCCATTTTCTCCTGATCTAGCTTCGTCTTTGGCTCGATCGCCATTGAGATAACGGGATCGGGAAACGATGGCGGCTCGAGCAAAATCGGATGATCCTCGTCGCAAAGCGTGTCGCCGGTGGTGATGTTCTTGATTCCCACAATGGCCGCAATGTCGCCGGAGTAGCAGGTCTCGATGTCTTCGCGTTTGTCCGCCTGAATTTGAATCAAACGCGAGATGCGCTCGCGTTTGTTCGTGCGCGGATTGTAGACGGTGTCGCCTTTACTGAGGGTGCCAGCATAAACTCGAAAGAAAACGAGCTTGCCGACAAACGGATCGCTCCAAAGCTTGAACGCGAGCGAGCAAAAGTTGCCGTTGTCGTCCGTTGGCGCCTCCATCGGCTCGTGCGAATCGGGATCCATACCTTTGGCCGGCGGAATATCGAGAGGGCTTGGGAGGTAATCGACCACCGCGTCGACCAGGTACTGCACGCCTTTATTCTTCAGTGCCGAACCGGCAACGACGGGCACAAACTTGTTCGCAATCGTTTGACGACGAATGCCCGCTTTCAACAGCTCCGGTGTAATTCGTTTTTCTTCAAGAACAGCCTCCGCAACTTCGTCATCAAGATTTGAAATTTGCTCGACCAGATCGTGATAAGCTTTCTCGACCAGATCGACATATTCCTTGGGAACGTCGGCAAGTTCATACGTCGATCCAAGCTGATCGCTGTCGGAATAGATGATCGCTTTCTTATTAATAACGTCGACCTGACCTTTGAACTGATCTTCTTTGCCCAGCGGAAGCAGAACCGGCCACGCGTTGGCACCGAGTTTCTTGCGCATGCTGTCGATCGACATCTTAAAGTCGGCGCCGACGCGGTCCATTTTGTTGATGAACGCAAGACATGGCACATTGTATTTCGTTGCCTGCCTCCAGACCGTCTCCGATTGCGGCTGCACACCAGCAACGGCATCAAAGACTGCGATCGCGCCGTCGAGCACGCGCAACGAGCGTTCCACTTCCGCCGTGAAATCAACGTGACCCGGCGTGTCGATAATGTTGATGCGCTGTTTGATGCCTTCGAACATTTTGTAAACGCCCGGCTCTGGGCGCTGCGTCCACGAGCAAGTCGTTGCTGCCGAAGTGATTGTGATGCCGCGCTCACGCTCCTGCTCCATCCAGTCGGTCACCGTGGTGCCTTCGTGCACCTCGCCGATCTTGTGGATCATGCCGGTGTAAAAGAGAACACGCTCGGTTAGCGTCGTTTTGCCGGCGTCGATGTGCGCAGCGATCCCGATGTTACGGGTCCGCTCGAGCGGAAATTTTCGATCGGGCGAATTCGGATTTGCCGCTGCTGGTTTTTGTTCAATCGCCGCCGTGGCCATAAAATTACCAGCGGAAATGCGCGAATGCGCGATTCGCCTGCGCCATTTTGTGAGTGTCTTCGCGTTTCTTGATTGCATTGCCCTGTCCGGCAGCAGCGTCTTTAATCTCCTGTGCCAGCGCCTCCGCCATCGGTTGGCCGCGGCGATTGTCGGCGTATTGCACAATCCAGCGCATCGCGAGTGACATTTGACGCCCCGGTGCCACCTCCATCGGAACCTGGTAAGTCGCGCCACCAACACGGCGAGATTTTACTTCGAGTCGAGGGCGAACATTCTCGAGGGCCTTGTTCAAAATTTCGAGCGGGTCCACTGAATCTGAGCCTTCGCGTGACTTGTCGATCGCAGTGTAAACGATTCGTTCTGCGAGGGATTTCTTGCCGCGCTTCATCACCGTAGAAATGAGCCGGGCCACCGCCGGACTACCGTAGCGGGAGTCGATCTTCTCTTCCTTTTTGTAAACTTTGCGTCGACGCGACATGGTTATTTCTTGGCCGCGCCCTTGGCTCCTTCACCTCCACCCTTCGGCCGTTTCGCGCCATATTTCGAGCGGCTGCGACGCCGGCCATCAACCCCGAGGGAATCCAGTGTTCCTCGAACGATGTGGTAGCGCACGCCCGGCAGATCTTTCACTCGGCCGCCACGGACGAGCACAATCGAGTGTTCCTGCAAATTGTGACCTTCGCCCGGAATGTAGGCGATCACTTCCTGGCCATTTGTCAGCCGCACTTTGGCGACCTTGCGCAGTGCAGAATTCGGCTTCTTCGGTGTGCGCGTCATCACCTGAACGCACACTCCGCGCCGCTGCGGACAGTCGGTTAGCGCGGGCGATTTCGATTTCACCGAAACCTTGCGCCGTCCTTTCCGCACAAGTTGATTAATGGTTGGCATTTCCGATCCAAAAAGCCGCCGCGAAGGATTATGTTCCGGCGACAAAAAATCCGCTCAGGCCGTGAACCCCTGCTCACGCTCTGATGCGGAGAGCGCGCAATATAGGAATAAATTCCGAGCCTGCAAAGGGTTTTTTACGCGCATTTTCATAGGGAAATGCGATTGCGCGCAAACAATCACAAATGTCGTTCTGAGTCGCGCAGACGATGCCAGTCCGACCCAGACTGAAGAATCTCTGGCTCCGTCCGGTTGGCGCATTCGAAGAGTTGTTTGAGAGATCCTTCGCATTCGCTCAGGATGAAGACGTGTTCGAGCTGCTCAAAACCGATTCTTCTACCGCCGCCAGGTCAGGTCGGTTAGCGACCGCTCACGGCGTCGTCGAGACACCGGCATTCTTGCCGGTCGGGACGCAGGGAAGTGTAAAGGCGGTGAGCCCCCGTGAATTGCACGAGCTCAATGCGCAGATCATTCTGGGAAACACCTACCACTTGCACGTGCGGCCAGGACTCGATGTGATCCGACACTTTGGCGGGCTGCACCGTTTTATGAATTGGGATGGACCGATCCTGACCGACAGCGGCGGTTACCAAATTTTTTCGCTGGCAAAACTGCGCAAGCTCACGCCCGAGGGAGTGCACTTTCAAAATCATGTCGATGGAACTCCCACATTTATCTCACCGGAACTTGCGATGGAAATTCAGGCAATACTTGGGAGCGATATCGCGATGGTACTCGATGAATGTGTGCCCTATCCATGCGAGTACGAATACGCCGCGCGCAGTTTGGAACTTACGACAACATGGGCCAAACGATGCAAGCGGTCTGTAGAGGCCGGCCTGTCGCCTGCAAAATTAAGGGGGGCGGCTGCCCCTACAGGTAGGCAGTTGATCTTTGGAATTGTGCAAGGTGCGACGTTTCCGGAACTGCGCAGGCAAAGTGCCGAGTCGCTTGTTGCTCTTGAGTTTGATGGCTACGCCATCGGAGGTGTCAGCGTGGGAGAGCCCGAAGGTGAGATGGTCGGAGCCGTGGACGCGAGCGTTCCCTATCTTTCGCAGGACAAACCACGCTATGCCATGGGATTGGGCACACCGCCCCAGATGCTGGAAATGATCGGCCGCGGCATCGATCTGTTTGATTGTGTTCTGCCGACGCGATTGGCTCGCAACGGCACCGCTTTTGTCTCGTCCGGCACGTTGAATTTAAAAAACGCGGCATTCACACTCGACCAAGAACCGATCGAAGCGGGCTGCTCCTGTCCAACTTGTCGCGAATTCACGCGCGGCTACATCCGTCATCTCGTCAAAGCGGAGGAAATTCTCGGCCTGCGTCTAATTACGCTTCACAATTTACATTTTTATCTCGATCTCATGCGACTGGCGCGAGACGCAGTTAAGGACGGGAGCTTCGATCCTTTTCGGAGAGATTTTGTCGCAAATTATCAAACGCGCGGCTCCGAGAATGGTGCGGAATAGTCAGCAAAACCGGGAGCAAACCGGGCACGCTGCTACAAAAATCCGGCACCGGTCCTAGCTCAGAAAATCGACAATGTCGAGTCGAGCGACCCGTTCTTGCATTGCGTGCCGCATTGGAGTCAATTGTGCCCCGCTTTTCCGGCGCATTTCACGATGATTTTCTTACTCGCTCAAACGCAGGCCGCGCCCAGCGCTAGCCCTCCCGGGGCCGGCGGCAGCTTCGGATTTTTTGTGCCGTTCATTCTGATCTTCGTCATCATGTATTTCATCATGATCCGGCCGCAGATGCGGCGACAAAAGGAACAACAGAAGCTGATCGGAACACTCAAAACTGGGGACAAAGTGGTGACCAATTCTGGCATTCATGGCCTGATCGCCAATGTCAAAGATTCCACCGTCATCGTGAAGGTGGCCGATAACGTAAAGATCGAGATGGAAAAATCGGCGATCGCAAACGTCGCGAAATCGGACTAATCCGACTTTCAATTAGATGACTCCGGCGCTGATGTTTTTTATCGAGCTGTCGTGGCTCGCGTTGCTCGGCTGGTATTTCGCCACCGATTACGGCTTGCGCAAGCGCCTCCTCGCCACAGTGCTTATGGTCATAGCGGTCGCGTTTAGCGTAGCGATTACCTATCCGCCGCAGAAGAAAATTTCACTGGGACTCGACATCAAAGGCGGCACGTCCTTCCTGATCAGGCTTCAGCGGACCGACAAGCCGATCACGAATGTTATGCTCGATCAGGCCGTTGAAGTCATCCGGAAGCGCGTCGATTATTTTGGTGCGGGCGAACCGATTATCAGCCCGGTCGGTCAGGACCGAATTCTCGTGCAAATTCCTGGGCTCGATACGGCGAAAATCCAGGAGGCGCGGGAGCAACTTTCGCGCGTTGCCAAACTCGAGTTCCGACTCGTTTATCCGGACAATGGCGAGCGGTTGCAGGCAATCGACAAAGCGACGGATGTTATTCCGCCGGAGTATCGGATTGAGACGTATAAGCACGCGGCTGAAGGAAATGAGAAAGCGGTCGAAGAACGTTTGCTCGTCAAAAAGAAAGCGGATCTTGGTGGCGATCGCGTCACGGAATCGCACGCTTATTATGGCAATGAGGGCTGGGCCGTGCAGTTGAAGTTTGACGGCGAAGGCGCGAAAACGTTTGGACACATCACCGAGCAATATAAGGGTCACCGATTCGCTATCGTGCTGGATGGCGTCATTCAATCGGCGCCCGTGATTCGCGATGCGATCTACGGAGGCGACGCCGTCATTACTGGTCGTTTCACCGAGCAGGAAGCGCGCGGCCTGGCGAGCGTACTGGAAAATCCGCTTCAAACGCCAGTCAGTATCGAGGAAGAGCGCAGTGTGTCGCCCACGCTCGGAGCGGATTCGATTCGATCGAGCGTTATGGCCGGGTTAATGGGCCTCGCCATCACACTGGTGTGCGTGGCCATTTATTACCGGTTCGCTGGTTTGATCGCCTGCGTCGCGCTTCTAGTGAACATCGTGCTGCTTCTTGGCGCGTTTCAGCTGATCCCTGGCGGCGTCACTCTCACGCTACCCGGCATCGCCGGCATCATTTTGACCATTGGTCTGGCTGTCGACGCCAGCGTGCTGGTTTACGAGCGACTGCGCGAAGAACTCGCGCTCGGGAAATCACTCAAAGTCGCAGTACGGGCGGGCTACGAAAAAGCATTCAGTTCGATCTTTGACGCGAACGTGACCACACTGATCACGGCAGTTATCTTGTTTTGGAAAGCGAGTGGACCAGTCAAAGGGTTCGCCATTGCCCTCACGCTTGGCATTCTCGCGTCGCTCTTCACTGCGCTAATCGTCGGGCGCAACGCCTTTGAATGGTTTGTAGATACCGGGCGCATCAAACGTATCTCGATGTTGCACCTGATCTCCTCAAAGAATATTAATTTTCTGGGCAAAGGCTTCATCGCCTGCATGTGTTCGCTCGCGCTCATCATCGCGGGTGCGACTTCATTCTATCTCCGCGGCGAAAAGAATTTTGGGGTGGATTTTCGCGGCGGTGATTTGATCACACTTAGTTCGCCGAAACCCATCGATGTCGGCCAGGTGCGAGACGCGCTTAAGCGGATCGATCTTGCCGATGCCGCCATCCAGGAATCAAAGCAAGGCGAAAAATATTACATTACAGTCAGGACACCGTTGCATACCAGCGATGCAGTTGAGAAACAGATCATGACGGCAATGCCGAATGCGCAATTCAAAGTGGAAGGGTCCGACCGAGTAGGTGCGCTGGTTGGCGGGGAGCTGGCGCGCAGTTCGTTGATTGCCCTTGGCCTGGGCATTTTCGGCATTTTGATTTTCGTGACTTTCCGATTCGAGCTCTCATTCGCGGTTGGAGCCATTGTCGCGCTTCTGCACGATGTGCTCATCACCGTCGGTATGTTTTCGCTCTTGCACCGCGAACTTACCCTGACGATGGTCGGCGCAGTTCTGACTATCGCCGGCTATTCCATCAATGACACGATTGTCGTTTACGATCGAATCCGAGAGGGATTAGCGAGTGGTCGTAAAGGCTCCATCGAGCAGATCATGAATGAGAGCATCAATCAGACGCTCAGTCGGACAATTCTGACCAGCACGGTCACACTAATTCCGATTTTGTGTTTGTTCCTTTTTGGCGGGGCGGTTTTACGCGATTTCTCACTCGCGATCATCATTGGCGTGGTGGTTGGGACGTATTCGTCCATCTTTATCGCCTCGCCCATTGTCCTCTGGTGGACACGCGCCCGCGGGGGAAGCACCACTTCTCTTCGCCGGGAAATCATCGATAAACAAACCGGCACCAAACCGGCTACGGCGGCATAGAAAAGAGCGGTTGCTGGCGGTCGAAAGGGCCATTATCGACGATTTGACGTGCGGTCGAGGGACATAGTAAACTCTCGGTCGCCCAAGGAAACGGGCAAAATTTCTCAGGATCGAGGTGAATTGATGCCAGAAGTCATAGTTCGAAAAGGCGAACCAGTGGATCGCGCGCTCAAGCGGCTGAAAAGCAAGCTCGACGCGGAAGGCATCCTTGATGAAGTTCGTCGTCTGCGGGCTTTTGAAACACCCTCGCAGAAGAGTCGCCGAAAAGCCAAGGCCAACGCGAAACGGGGTCGGACCAGATTCCGCTTCAACCCCTGATTTTGCCGGACTAGGATTGAGCTTCCGAAACGCGGCGCAAGCCGCGTTTCCGTTTTTCCGGCCTATAACTCCTTGAATTAGCCAGACCCCTCAGGGCCTCCTGAAAACTATTTTTCGCATTCGCAAATGATCCGGAAGCCAAGATCGTTGCAGGAATAACTTGGCGCATTTGCGCTTCGCGCGGTTGTGCGCAAACTGGCAAAACGCGATTTCCAGCTGCCCCCCCGATAAACCCGTTTCGCGCCGGTACCCGGTCCGCGTGGATCCACTTTCGGCACCGGTTTGTATTGCTCGAAATAATCAAGGCACCACTCCCAGACGTTGCCAGCCATATCTTCAATCCCAAAGGGACTGGCACCCCGCGGAAACGATCCTACCGGCGAGCTTTCCGCGAATCCGTCGTCAATCTCCTGGTCGCTCCAAGCGAAAACCGTGTTCTTGTCGGCGAAATTCGCTAGATCACCCCGCCGCGCATAGTTGCCCCACGGAAATTCGCGACCGTCATCACCTTTTGCCGCGTACTCCCATTCCGCTTCGGTGGGCAGTCGATATTTTCTTCGTTCGCGGGAGCTGAGCCATTGGCAAAATCGGATTGCCTCCAGACTGCTTACGTAAACAACCGGATGACGATTGCCGGCACCGGGTGCCCGCTTGCGTTTATGGGAAGGATCAAATTCCTCGTATTGTTCATTCGTGACCGGAAAACGCGATAGATAAAAACGGCTGACACTCACGTGACACGGCGGTTTTTCATTTGGTGGCGCTGCGGGATCTTCACTCCCCATCACGAATTCGCCCGACGGAATCAGGAACATCTGACCGCCGATCGAATTGACATAGTTATTGAATCGACGCCGCTCCTCGTCAGGAGAAAGCCTCGGTCCAGCTGTGATAATTAGGGGCGCTCCTTCGACTGTTTTTGCAACCGGCTTGTTCGCTGCGGTTTCGAGAGCCGCGGATACAGACTTTTGAGTCACAGCATTCATTTCCGCGGTTTGACGCTCGTCAATCTCTTCCAAGTAAGCATCAACCATATCTTCGGCGTCTCCGGGATCGAGGCCGGAGTTCTCTGCCACATTAATAAAGGCATCCCGCTGATCGTCAGTCATCGCGTCGCGGTCGAGTCCGCTCAGTCGCAGCATTCGCTTGAACTCAGCTTTCGGGTCGGCAGCGGCTGAACCCGCACCATTTAAGTGATGAGTGCCGGCGGCTAGCTCCGAAGCCGTCGCGCGGCTGGCACCGGAATTCTTCAGCTCGTCTTCAATCAGTTTACATATTTGCTCCTCGTCCAGACCATGATCTGCACCGAATCGGAGCAACGTCTTTTCTTCGTCCGCGGTCAGAAGTCCGTCGGCGAGCGAGAAAGCCAGAAACTTGTGAAACTCCGCAATGGCTTCTTCCTGCGCCTGGGCGGCTAGTTCCTCGTCCACTCGCTTCCGCCGTTCCGGATCGAGCAACTCGACCCGAGCCTCAGTGAGATACCGTGAGGATTCATCCAATCCGGAACGCAACAATTGCGCGAGCGGATTGCTCGGCTGATTTTTTAGGGGCAACTTTTTTTGCCACCAGCGCAATAGCTCGCGGCAGTGCTCCTCGACTAATTCGTTGCTGGGATTTTGCCGTGGATCAAGACAGAGCCGCTCGTAGGGATTGGTCGATTTATATCGGTTCCAGCCGTCCCACTTTTTCGGATCGTCCGGAAGAGGAATCGGAAAAATGGCGTCCCATTTCATCAATTACGCTACGCGAAGAGAGCCCAAATTGGCGATGGCTTGCGCCACCTCGCCCGGCGCCAGCCCGGTATTTCGTTCAATCGAAACCTTCGCCCGATTACCGCATGCTTCGACCGAAATTTCCAGAACTTGGTTCGCGTTGTATTCGTAGGTCAGTTCGACCGGCGAGCCTTTCGGCAAAAACGAAGGCAACTCCACATCACAAATGCCTAGCGGCGTACATTCTCCCGGTAATGTGCTCTCGCCTTCCACCACGCGTACGACCGCCCGTTGCATGTTCGCCATTGCCGTCCCAAAGGAGTTTTTCGCCGTTGCCGGGATCGCCGTCATTTTGCGAATCATGGGGAAGACATACTCCTCGAGTTGCGCTTCATCCCACAGTACCACGCCCAACGTATGCGACGTGATGTTCGTCACCTGAATTAAACCGCCATCACGGCCAGCAAATTGATCGCGAGTATTTTCCGGCAGGACTTTTTCACCCGAGAGGCGCTCCTCTTCCAGTAATGAGAGGATCGCCTGGATTGACGCGCCCATGGCGACCGCTTCATCCGGATTGACGTCATCGATTACCGGCGCTTGGGTCAATTGCCCGACCAAAGCGCGCACCATTGGCATCCGAGTCATACCGCCAACCAGCAACACTTTGTCGATTTTATCCCATGTCATTCGGGATTCCTGCATCACCATCTCGCAAATGGTTTTGCATTTCTCGACCAGGTGCTGACTGCGGCGCTCAAACTCTTCCCGGGTGATCTCAAGCTTCACGCTCTTGCCCGAATGATGATGAATCACCGCTGTCTGGGGGCGGCTCGATAACTGGATTTTGGCCGACAGGGCACGCGTGTGAAGTTCCTGGTAACTCTGCAAATCGAGCAGCGGATTCTCGCCGTGCTGGCGGTCGAATTCTTCGGCCACAAAATTAACAATGCTATCGTCCCAATCCTTGCCCCCCAAGCGATGATCGCCATTGGTCGCGATCATATTGATATGATGTCCCTCGATCCGCATGATCGTGACGTCGAAAGTTCCGCCACCGAGATCGAACACGAACACGGTCTGGTCCTCCTCAAGCTTATCCAGTCCATAAGCGAGCGCAGCCGCGGTTGGCTCGTTAATGATTTGTAAGACGTTGAAGCCGGCGAGTTGGCCGGCCGTAATCGTGGCCGTTCGCTCTGCATCGTTAAAGTATGCCGGTACCGTGATGACAGCGTCGGTGATTGGCTCTTTCAGATACTTTTCCGCATCGAGTTTCAGCTTTTTTAGAATGAGCGCGCTTAATTCTTCCGCTGAATAGATTTTGCCCGAGAATTCGCGATGAAACTGTTCTTTCGGTTTGCCCATTTCGCGTTTCACGAAGTCGACAATTTTCTCCGGCTCGGCCATTGCATTGTTCTTCGCCGTCGTCCCAACGATGACGTTTGAACCGTCGAACAAGATCACCGAAGGCGTGATTCGCTCGCTTTCGGAGTTGGGAACGATTTGGGGCTTCCCGTAGGCGTCGATGTGCGCGACGGCGGAGAAGGTGGTGCCCAAATCGATTCCGACTGCTTTCCGCTGATTCATTGTTAGAGAATTGACGGGCACACGCGCCCGCAATTTGCGTGCAACTTTCGTGCCGCATGGGAGCCGATTTTCCTCGCTGTCGATCGTCACCGACCGCGGCGAGACCAAGCGCTCAGCCCACGAAGGACCTGCGGATTTGCGGTTACTGGTAGCGCTTCGCAATCACTTCTTCCGGCCGCAGGACATTGCCCCGCCAGATGAAACCGCGTTTCACCCGCATCACGATCCGGCCGTCGTCTTCCGAAAACTCCGCCGGCTCAAAACTAACAACTCGATGCGTTGCCAAATCGACGAACTCTTTCGCCTCGATCTCCGTCACCTCAAGCCGGTGCAAGATCTCCAACAAGGCGTGGATTGCGTTCTCCAGGTTGCCGCGCCATTGAGCCAATCGATCGGCTTTCTCGCCGCGCGAGGAAGTGCTTTTCAGTTGATCGGAAAGGGCGCTCAAATCATCAAACAGAATGATCAGATCGCGCACGAACGGCTTGTGGAGGGATTCGTGCAGAAAATTATCGCGGTATTTTAGCAGCTCGTCGTGTAGCGAATCGAATAATCGCTGATTTACCGATTCACTTGTCCGAATGGCCTGAAGATGCTCCTCGATCTTTTGAAATTGCGATGCCGTTTCCGCCGCCCGCGCCGGTAAAACGTTGTTGGCAATATTTTCGATTCGGCTCGTCAGCACCGATTCGAGACTCTGCACGGTCGCGTTCAGCAAGTGAAATTCGCGCATCAATGCCGCCAGTTCCTGACTGCTGCGCGGTTGATCGCGGCCGACCGCCGCCGCGCTAAGTTCTCGCATCGTGGTGGCGAAATCGTCCGGCATAAGCTAACTCCCGAAGAATTGCCGAATCACACTGACCAGTCCGGGAATGTCATGCTGCTTCGCTTCCACATCCACGGTCAGACCCCGTTCCCGGGCTGTGGCCGAAGTAACCGGGCCGATGCTGGCAACCTTCATCCCTGCCGGCCAAGGTAGTTTAAGATCGAGAAAATTCTCTACTGTTGACGAACTGGTGAAAGTGATCAGATCTGCCCCTTCTTCGACGAAGCGACGACGCGCACCGGTCACATCACTCGTTTCCGCAACGGTTCGATAAGCGAAGGCTTCGTCCACAATAGCTCCCATGCCCGCCAAGCCCTTGGGGAGCAAGTCCCGCGCCCTCTCTGCCCGCGCGATCAGCACCTTGAGATTTTCGATGCCTCCTAACTTTTCGAATTCCCGCAAGATTGCTTCGGCCACAAATTCCTCCGGTTGCATATCGACATGCAGGTGAAAATCCCTCACCCGTTGTGCGGTCGCCGGCCCGATGGCAGCGATCTTGGCGGCGCCGATTTCGCGCGTATCAGCGTAGAGCTTAAAAAAGATTTCGAAGAACGCCTCCACGCCGTTCGGGCTGGTGAAGACGATCCAGTCATAGGAATGCGCGTCTTGCACCAACTCCGCAAATTCACGCAAGTTCGTCGGCGGTGCGATTCGAATCGTCGGCAATTCGATGACGTCGCCTCCGAGAGCTCGCAATTCCGAGCTCAATACTCCCGCTTGGCGGCGCGTTCGTGTCACGACGATTCTCTTTCCAAAAAGTGGCCGATCTTCGAACCAGCTCAGCTCGTTCCGTAGCAAAACGACGTCGCCGAAAATCGCAATCGCGGGAGCTTCAAATCCGCTCGCCCGTACCCGCTCTGCGATGGTCGCCAATGTGCCCACGATGGTCTTCTGCCGAGCCGTCGTTCCCCAACGCACCAGCGCCACCGGCAAATCAGGACGACTGCCTCGAGCCAGCATTTCGCGCGTAATCGCGTCCAATCGCTCCACGCCCATGAGCATCACTTGGGTACCGCCGAGTTTAACTAAGGCGTCATAATCGATCGCGTTCTCCGTTTTGGTTACATCTTCGTGACCAGTAAAAAATGTGACGTGCGAGTTTTGTTCGCGATGTGTCACTGGAATTCCAGCATAAGCCGCTGCGGCGATCGCCGACGTAATTCCCGGTACAATTTCGAATTGAATTCCGGCCACTGCGAGCGCCTTGGCTTCTTCCCCGCCGCGTCCAAACACGAAAGGATCACCGCCCTTCAATCGGACAACAGCCTTTCCCTGTCCGGCTTTTTCCACCAGCAGCGCGTTGATCTCGTCTTGCGAAAGGGCGTGCTCTCCCGCGCGTTTCCCGGCAAAAACAATTTCCACATCTTCACCTGTCCATGCCAGCATTTCGGGATTGCAGAGAGCGTCGTAGAAAATCACATCCGCCTGCTCGATCAGTTGTTTTGCTCGTAAGGTCACCAGCCCGAGATCCCCCGGACCAGCGCCAACGAGGAAACACTTTCCAGTTTTAAGCGGCATTGATTTTCGAAAAAACTTGCGCTGCAACCCTTTCCGGATCGGTCCCGGACGCAGATGCCATTTGAGGCGCAGTTTGTTCACCGAAGTCGATTTGACCGTTCACCGAAAGCGCTAGCGCACCCACCGGCAAATCGCAATCGCCTTGAAGCAATCTCAAGAATTCGCGTTCAGCCCGCAAACAAAGATGGGTCGGCGCGTGATCCACCGCCGATGCCATGGTTGTCTTTTCAGCCCGAGTTTGCAGCGCAATCACACCCTGCCCTCCAGACGGAACAAATTGCTGTGGGGACAATACCTGGGCAAAAAATTCTTGCCCTTCGAACTGGAGAATTGGCGCTGACAAGGAAAGCCGTTCCACTCCGGCGCGCGCGAGAATGATCGCGTCCCAGTCACTCGCGGCGAATTTGCGCAATCGAGTGGGAACATTTCCGCGAAGATCGACAAAATTCACATCCGATCTGTGCCAGCCTACTTGCCGCCGGCGTCGCACGCTGCCAGTCGCAATGGTGGCGGACCGCGGCAGCGATTCAAGCCGCATTGGCAGTTTGGTAATCAACAAATCTTCCACTGGTCCGCGGGGAAGGACGGCTGCGATTGCCGAACCGGCCTTCAGTTCGCTCGACAGATCCTTCGCGCTGTGCACCGCCACATCAATGCGCCTTTCGATGAGCGCACTCTCCAATTCGGATGTAAACAAACCCTTGCGACCCGCGCGCGGATCTCTCGACAGGATCGAGTCATCGCCCTTCGTGCGGATAATTTCGATTTTAATTTCGGTGCCATGTTTTCCCCTCAAAGCTTCCGCTACGATGTCCGCCTGAATCAGAGCCAGTGCACTTCCGCGCGTCCCGACGACGATTTGTTGTCGCGGGATGTCACCGCCAGAATTTTCAGCGCTCACACCGCGCCGCTACAGCGCTTTTCCGCTGTGATCAAGATGCCTTTGATTCCGAAGGACTAAGATCCGGTGCGACCGCGCTTCTTCCAGAACGCTGTGTCGCAAAGTCATCGCCCAGGGAATATCCGATTTGCTCCCAGAACCGGGCGACATGTTGAGCGATGATCTCCTCTGCCGCGGTGAATTGCCGTCGCCTCATTTCCATCCTTTCGTCCGCGATCGATTGAAGCGAATCAATGTCATAAAGGTAAACGCCGTCGATATCGTTCAGCGCAGGCGCGACATTTCGGGGCACAGCGATATCAATGACGAAGAGGGGTCGATCGGCCCGCTCCCGCAATATCGGTGCGATCAATGCCGGGGTGAGAAGTTGCGCCGCGGAAGATGTCGATGAAATGAGAATATCGATCTCGCGACATTGGTCGAGCCAGAGAGCAAACGGGACTGCGATACCGTCGAGCGCCCGTGCGAGATCTTCGGCACGTTGGGGCGAGCGATTGCTTACCCGCAAATCCGAAACTCCGCGCGAGCTCAGGGCCCGTAATGTTTTTTCGCTCGTCTCGCCCGCTCCCAGCACGAGCACTTTGCGTCCGCGTAAATCCCCGAAGATCTTTTCGGCCAAATCGACGGCTACTGACCCAACCGAGACCGAGCCGCGAGTGATCTCAGTCGCTGTCCGAACTTCCTTGGCTACCCGAAAGCCGCGTTGGCAAAGGCGGTGCAAAACCGGGCCGGTATGCCCGCGCGCCCTTGCCATTTCATAGGCGCGCTTTGTCTGGCCCAGGATTTCAGTTTCGCCAACGACCATGGAGTCGAGTCCGGATGTGACTCGGAAGAATTGACGCGCACAGTCACGATCTTGATGCCGGTAAAACGAGCGCAGTTCGACCTCAGGGCTCAATTCTCCGCCCACCCGCAGGCAATCGGCGACATCCCCGGTTTCGAGCTGTTTTTCCGCACAGCTATAGACCTCGACACGATTGCAGGTCGTGAGCAGCACCAGCTCACGGCAGCCTCGTTCACGCAACATCGCTTCGCTTCGCGAATGCCCGGCGAATCGCTCGCGCGTTTCAATTTGCGCGGTGTGATGACTGAGCCCGATACAGAAAAGTTTCACGCGTGATGGGCAACGAATTCAATGCTCCACAACAGCGAAAGCGCCGCAGCAAACGCTCCGACACAGAGCGCGGCGATGCGGCGCGGAGTAAATGAGCGAAGATATCGGCCCTGTAAAATCGCGCCGTACAAAATCCAAATCGCGAACGCCAGCACCACTTTTTTCCACGGCACAGGCTCGCCGGTGAAAAATCCGCTGATCAAGCCCGCGGTATAAAGCGCGAATCCAAGCCAGAGCAGCCGCGTCATGGCCGAGAACAGCGTCGGCAGGGGCGGCAGATGGTAAAAAATCGATCGTAACTCGTGCGTTTTCAGCTGCCGCTCTTGGACGAGATACATTGCGCCGGCAACACAGGCGAGGGCAAAAACCCCGTAGGCGATAATCGAAATTGAGGCGTGAAATTCGAGCCACGGGTTCGGCATGACTCGTATCGCATGCGGCGTATCCACCGGCGCGAGGAGCGCGAACAATTGAAGCAGAAGAACAAGGGGCGCAGTAAAAACCCCCATCAGCGACAGCCGATAGGCTGGCCCGACCAGCATGTAAATCAGTGCGATCGACCATGCCAAGAAGACGATTACTTCAAACAAGTTCGTGATCGGACACCGGCCGAGGGCGTGCCCGCGCACCGACAAGAACATTGTTTGCACCGCAAAGCCGAGGGCAATCATGACGAAGTTGAAACGACTGTGCCGAAAAACGCGCGCGCGCAAGGCAATGACGCTCCGCACAACCGCGGCGAAAAAGAAGATCGTTGAGAGAATCAACAGATGCCGATCCACAGTCACATCAGTTTAAGAGCGCACATTTCCGTGCGCAACCGAGCGTAATTGACCTTTAAGCGCGAGCCGCTAGCATCGGCGCCCAATGCCAGACGATGTCATAGCAAGGTTACGCGCTGCAGTTCGCGACGTCCCGGATTTTCCGAAAAAGGGAATCGTTTTCAAAGACATCACGCCAGTTCTCAATGATGGAACACTCTTTCACTCGTCCATCGATATTTTCCTCGATCGCTGTCGTGGCAAGCAGATCGACAAGATCGTCGGGATCGACGCACGCGGGTTTCTCTTTGGCTCGGCTGTCGCCTATCAACTAGGAGTTGGATTCGTGCCCCTGCGAAAAAAAGGGCGCCTTCCTTATAAGACGGAAAGCGCCAAATACTCTCTCGAATATGGCGAAGCAGAAATGGAATTACACATCGACGCAATCAAACGGGGTGAAAAAATCGTGCTGATCGATGATTTGCTTGCCACCGGCGGGACATCCGCATCGGCGGCGACGTTGATCAAGAAAGTTGAAGGCGATTTGATCGAAGCAATTTTTTTGATTGAGCTCGAATTTCTGCACGGTCGCGAAAAACTGGCGCCGACGCCGGTGACGGCGTTTCTAAAGTATTGAGCAGGCGGTCGGTTCGAGTGCGGCGAAGAATTGCAGGTCACATATGGGTGCCGGCTGCATTTTTCCGCTGCTCCTCCTCAAGAAGAGGTCACGATGATGTTCCCCCTGCGACGGTCGCCGTTGACGAGTGACATCCGCAACCTTCGCCGCAGCTGCCCTCCGCCCGAACAACGACTTCGACCTTGATTTCCTGTAACTCGAGCTGGTCGTGAATCGCCTGTAGTAGCGCTAATGCCGGTTCCGGAGGCATTTGGTCGCAACGCAGCTCGATCCGCGCTTTTTTTCCAGCCAGCTCCGGATGTGCGCTTGTCATCTCGCCATCCAGAACGAAGGATGCATAGGCGTTAAATTTCTCCTGAAGTTGATGCAGTTGTTCGTCGCCGCCATCCCAGGCCCGGGGCTCGTTCATTACCAGCAGCACCTCGCCGTGTGCGGAATCAAATCCAAAAAGATCGATCACGGCTGGATTGGCAAGACCGGTTAGGACTGCAGGACCCCCACTACTCATAAAATTACTTTTGTTATCCGACCGATTAACGTTTGCATTATGACAGATTACTTTTGTCATTCCGACCGCAGCCGAGGAATCCCTCGCTATTTTCTCCTCAGAATAGCTAGAGATGTCTCGGCTTCGCTCGACATGACAAAAAGGCCTCTGCGCGTCGGAAGTGTAGGAAGTTCGGTATTACTCGCAATCACAACGATTGCTTTCATCACGGAGGTACACGCCCAGTTCACGCCCGGGATTCTGGCGAATGATAGTTATTGGGGCGACCGCAAGGCTGAGTTCGACTTTTACGAGGGCCAACTCATGCGGGAGGCTCAGCTGCGCAAATGTGAAGTCCTGCACATTTTCTTCCGGGAACGGATCGATCCGAAAACATTCGCGCGCGTCGATGACCCGACACGCGCTGATGCCATCACCTCAGTCCGGATAAATCAAATCTGGTCGGCGCCGATCGGAATGTTTGTCGAGCAGGGGTCGATCACCGCCTATTGGCGAGTCGATTCAGCCGCGCTTGCCCGCCTAACTTTTGTCGGCACAGACAGTTTTGGAAACGCGATTAAAAAAATTGAGTCGAGCGGTTCGGCTTTCAATTACGTGAGCGACACTTATCGAGACGGAAGCACCACCAGCCCAATCTCGCCGCTAGCAAATTCGTTCTTTTACGACGAACTTCCGATGCGCGTGCGGACGATCGATTGGTCAAAGCCGCCGGTGGACTTTGAAATACAACTAGCACCAACCCTCGCGCGATTCCGAAGCGATCACATCGAGTTCAAAGCAGCACGGATTTCGTGGAAGCCAATCGAGAAGACCATTGAGGTGAACGCGCAACATTCAGCTGGAATCGATCGTTTCGTGCTTGACCGCGACTTCCCTTTTTTAATTCGCGAATGGCAGATGGCCGACGGTTCGAAATTAAAATTAAAACGTGGATTGAAAGCCGATTATTGGAACTATGGGAAGGAAGGCGATCGCGAACGGGCATTCAAGAACCCGATGTTGCAGCACCCCGATTGATTCTGGCGATATGGCTTTTTGGCGGCCACCTGCGATTTCCAAGATCAATTCGAAGACGTGACCACGATAACGCCTCGTCATGGAGGTGATAGCCGACTAAGCTTGCGATCATGAGCAGGAGCATAAGTAAACCCGGACGACTCACCCTTCTCGGCCACAGCGAGGCGCGCATCCCGGCGTCTCCAGCGGAAGCGCAGCTTGAAACTTTTCCGAACCCGGCCCGTCGTAAATTCTGGATCCACTTCGAAACCTCCGACTTCACCTCGCTCTGCCCTGTCACCGGCCAAGCGGATTTCGCCAAAATCGAGATTGATTACATGCCGGATAAGCTCTGTGTCGAAAGTAAATCGCTGAAATTCTATCTCGCCTCGTTTCGTAATGAACGCGCCTTTAATGAAGCGATCGCGAACCGCATCCTTGATGATTTCGTGCGCGCTTGCGCCCCAGGAGAAGCGATAGTGAGAACAGCGTTCTCTGCCCGCGGTGGCATCGCCCTGACTGTCCGCGCAGCTTTTCCCGATCGAGCGAAGTCCGGCCAAAATGGCCGATGAAGCGCGCCGTTGTCCTGCTAAGCGGCGGTCTTGATTCAGCGACCACGCTGGCAATAGCAAAGCACGACGGCTACGAGACCTTCGCTCTTTCGTTCGAATATGGACAGCGTCATCGCATCGAAGTCGATTCCGCCAAGCAAATCGCACTAAGCCTCGGCGTTTGTGAGCACCGGATCGCGAAAATCGATTTGCGCGTTTTTGGCGGCTCGGCCTTAACGGATGCGATTGATGTTCCAAAAAATCGCAGTGATACCGAGATCGCCAACCAAATCCCAGTTACTTACGTCCCAGCCCGGAACACAATTTTCCTCAGCTACGCTTTGGCCTGGGCTGAAGCGATTGGAGCTCGCAACATTTTTATCGGCGTTAATGCGAGGGACTACAGTGGATATCCCGATTGCCGGCCTGAATTTATCGAACAATTCGAGCAACTTGCGAATCTCGGCACGAGAGCCGGTATTTCCGGCGAGCGCTTTCGAATTCACGCACCTCTAATCGCAATGAACAAACCTGAGATTATCCAGAAAGGCGAAGAGCTCGGCGTCGATTTTTCAATCACGCACAGCTGTTATGATCCGGCACCCGACGGCACTGCCTGCGGCGAGTGTGATTCATGCCGCCTGCGGCGCCGGGGTTTTCGAGATGCTGGGATCAAGGAACCGCTCCGCTACGCACATTAGTTCTACGGAAACTCGTAAACGCTCCGGGTCAGCACTCAAATCGCGCTCAATCAAGGCGCGATCGAATTAGTCGCGCAAGCCCGGGACATGACCATAACCGATAAATGTCGGCCGCGGCTTGCCGCTGTCCCCATTATTGCGTCGCTCGACTTTAAAATCGAACACGCTGACACCATTGCGGGATTGGCCCTGATAGATGCGTCCATCGCTCGCCCCGACCATCACGCGTGCGCCGGTTTTCTTCTCTCGCCCAAGATAAATCATGGCGTGCGTGATTGGTGGATCCCGTTCGATTGAATAGGTGCCGGTCCAAAAAAGTAGATCACCCGGTTTCAAATTTTCCATTTCAAATGAGTCGTCCTTTTGACTCAACACCGGCTCAAATTTTCCGATGCGGCGCAGCCAAACATATTGCTGACTCGAATCCCGCGGCACATCACCCACCCCATTTTGTTTGAGCACATAATAAACGAAGCCCGAACAATCCATCCCGCCAGCGGACGGATCAGCCGAGCCGTATTTGTAGTCCAGATTGCGAGTTGTGAGCTCAAGCGCTGAACTTAGAAGCGTGCGAACAGGTGGAGGATTCTCTTCGAATCCTTTGATCGCCTCTGGTGCGAGCGTGGCATTTGGCGCGCCGTTTTTCTTGTGAACCGGCTCGGGCGGAGACGAAGGTGCATGCTCTGGTGGCGGCGTTGCGGTGGGGGTTTCCGTTGGAGTCGGGCTCGGTGTGGGCGTCGGCGCCGCTCTCGGTTTTGGTGAAGCTCTCGATTTTTTCTTTTTTGAGGGAGTCTCAATAGAACTGACATCAGCCGATTCTTCGGAGGCTGGAGAGGCGGACGCTTTTCCCTTTGCGTGCGGTGAGGGAGTTGGGGAAGGCGAAGCTTTCTTGCTAGATGTCCTTGGTGAGGGCGATGGCGCTTCTTTTTTTGTTGTCGTCTTCTTTTTCTTCCGCGAGGGCGTCGGTGTCGGAGTGGAAAAAATCTTTTTAAGCGTATCGCCAACCGATTGCTCGGCTCGAACTGGAGCCGCAATCGACAGAATCAGAGCACTCGCAATTAACGTGCGGCGAAACATCACGGATGATTAGACGCGACTAGCCGGCAATTTCTTTAAGGACCGCTTTGTTAATCCGAATCCCGGCATCGAGATTCTCGAGCGGAAAGTTTTCATTTGGCGAATGGGCCCGGCAATCCGGAAGTGCAAGCCCGAGCAAGAGCGTTTCGACGCCGAGAATCTTTCGGAAATCCGAAACAATCGGGATACTACCCCCCTCTCGAATGAGCACCGGATCACGATCGAGAGCATGCTTGAGCGCGCTCTGGGCGGCCTTGCCGTATTTGGAATGGGGATCGGTCAGATACCACGGGCCAGAATGACCGGCAGCTACCTCGAGGCGTACTCCCGGCGGACAATTTTTCTGAAAATGCTCCTGCGCCAGCGCGGTAATTTTGTCCCCGTTTTGATTCGGAACGAGCCGGAAAGTCAGTTTGGCGAATGCTTCGCGGCCAATCACGGTCTTCGTTCCTCGACCCTGATAACCGCCGCCGAAACCGTTGATCTCCGCCGTCGGTCGTGACCAAATTCGCTCGAGCGTGGAAAAGCCTTTTTCGCCAAATAATCGTGGGACCCCAGTATCCTTGAGGATTTCTTTGTCCACATTTACCGGCACTTTTTCCCACATCTCTCGCTCCCAATTTGGAAGTGGCAAAACATCGTCGTAGAAGCCAGGTATGGCGACATGACCGTCCGCATCGTGCAAAGTCGCAAGCAAACGGGCGAGCGCGGTCAGCGGATTCGCCACTGCACCACCGTAAATCCCAGAGTGAAGGTCCATCTTAGGTCCGCTCACTTTCAACTCCAGAGCAGCAACACCGCGTAATCCGTAGCTCATCGTCGGAACTCCACGAGCGACCATCCCTGTATCGGAAACGACGACAATATCGCACTTCAATGCGTCCCGGTTCTGCGAGAGAAAATTCCCCAGATTACCACTTCCAATTTCCTCCTCACCTTCAATGACGAAATACAAATTCACCGGTAAATCGCCGGCCGCTTCGATCTGTTCCTGAGCACCGAGGATATGCGAAAGAATTTGGCCTTTATTGTCGGTCGCGCCGCGGGCAAACACGTAACCATCCTTCAAGACCGGCTCGAACGGCGGTGATGCCCAGAGCTCAAGAGGATCGGGGGGCTGCACGTCGTAGTGACCGTAGATCAAAACCGTATGACGCCCGGGCTGATGCTTGTTCTGCGCCCATACCACCGGGTGTCCCGGGGTTGGATGCAATCTCGCCGAAAGTCCGATGCGGGTTAGTTTTTCGACAAGCCAATGGGCGCATTCGGCCACCTTT
>QHNU01000283.1 GCA_003218525.1 Verrucomicrobiota bacterium | reverse complement strand
AGACGCAAATAACTTCCACTAAGAAGAGACGAACGTCTCAGCGCCCGTTATCCCGATAGAATCGCGACACAACGGACGCATCCGAAAAATCGCTTCGATGGAGATCGGGAAGCTGACTTCTGCTTGCAACACGCAGACGCCCGAAAAACTCAGCACGCCGCTTTGAAATGTTAGGTTGCCCAGGTCTGGCGCGCTGTTGACCGCTGCGGCCGCTCATTATCTTGCTCCTGGTCCCCAATTCCGTCATCTGGATATGGTCGGCTGTCCGCAAGGGTTGGATCGGTAATTTAAAAAGCGCTTCCGACGCTTATCACGAGCGGCGGGGGTCTCTGGCATCCAAAGGCTAAATTGGCCGCGTTTAAACGCGCGTCTTATTGATCTCATCCGGTATTATTGCAAGAATTAGTCAAACAAATAGGAGTCTCTAAGGTTGCGCGCGATGAGTCGCAGCGACGGACTCGTTGAATCCCCTTCGCGTCAAAGGATCGAGCAGTTCCATGAAGCGCGCCTCGTAAGAATCACACATGGGGGATCCGCCATTTGGCTGGACCCATTCGGGATGTTGAATCCGTAGGTCCTCGTGAATCTGGTGCCGGAGCTCGGTGTAGGTGTGGATTTGGTGAGGCACGGCTATTGGCTTGGTGAAAGATTCAAGGATGGCGTGCGACGGCTTATTTGACTCATCTCGTCGGTGAGTGCGCTCTGTTCCGAGACTAACGAATTTCATAAATGCCCTTTCATTGGGGGTTGACTGCTCCAAATCCGCGCGGAACGAGGAGCCATCCTTAGGAGGCGCTTGGAACAGCGGCCTCGCTTCGGTCGACTCGGGGCTCCAGTTGAATCTGGAGATTGCGCTAAGCGGTGTCTCAGCGAAAGGTTAGGCGTCCCAGTCGGTTTTTTGCCCGGCTAAAGATGCGTTGGAACCTCGGTTGGCGTAATCGAGTGCCCTTTTACCAGCACCCGCGACAATTTGTCGAGCTTTATCTTTACGCCGCTGGGTCAGGCATTGTTTGAGACCGCCTTTTGACAAAATCGCAGCTACTAATCGAGCCGAATTGCTATTGCAATCACAGCAGTGTCGCTTCCAATTCCAGAAACGCCGTTAACAGTTCGTCAGATTCGACAATGTAGCGGCGACCTTTTCCACGAGCGTCAACAATCCACGGCCAGCGACCCGCTGGTTTCTTCATCGAACCACGAAAAAGTGAACACCAATTTAGCTCCGGCCGTTGGCAGCCGCAGATGCGAGTTAGTACTGAGCACAACGAAAGGCAAAACTATGCAATTGAGAGAAATCATGACCACTGACGTGGAAGTTATCCGGCCGGAGAGTCCGCTGACTGAGGCTGCGCGGAAAATGAAATCGCTCGATGTGGGTGCCCTGCCAGTCTGCGATGGTCGCCGCCTGCTCGGCATGATCACCGACCGTGACATCACTATTCGTGCGACAGCAGAAGAGCGCGATCCCCGTAACACGCTCGTGCGCGACTGCATGAGTCCAGAAATGGTTTACTGTTTCGAAGATCAGGACCCGAAAGAGGCTGAGCGGATCATGCAGGAAAAACAGATCCGACGGTTGCCGGTGCTCACGCGCGAGAAACAGCTCGCTGGCATTGTTGCGCTTGGCGATCTCGCGACGAAAACAGGTGACGTCCAGCAAGTGGGTCGGACCGTGCGCGAAGTCTCGCAGCGCTCGACCGGAGCCGGAACATGAGCGAACAAAGTTTGGAAGTCATCGAATCGAGCACCCAGAAAACGGCACGAGTGGATCGCTGAGATCGCAGAAGCTGCGCACCTGGAGAAGCGTGATGCTTACAAAGCCGCTGAGGATGTGCCGATGTTGAGTGCTGATGCGACGGAATTTCGGCTCCGCAAACTTCAAGCGGGCCGGACGGCGACATTCCGCCCGGCCCGCAACTAGGCCGACCCTATGACTACCCTGCCAAAGTTGCACGAACATCGTCCTACATTTGCAGTGTCGTCGTCAATGGGTTTGAGCGGCTAAGCTGTAAGGCAGTGAACTTCCGTTTAGCATTTGTGAAGTGCATAATCCGAAAAGTCTCGGTAACGGTATGAGCACACGAACCATCCAGGTCCGACCGTCACGCAATCCGCGATGGCAACAGAAAGGCGGCTGGGAAGTTTTCGAAGCTGAAGGCGTTTGCCCGGTTTGGTGCGGCGAGAACGGCCGCTAAAACGCGCTGAGATTATGCTCAGCAACGCGCGGGCTATGGCCGCTGCGACATTCAGGTGCTGGACGAGAATTGGAACGTGGTCGAGACGATCACGAATGAGGATTTGAAGCCGATTGTCT
>QHNU01000255.1:550-3070 GCA_003218525.1 Verrucomicrobiota bacterium | reverse complement strand
ACGCAGGACCGAATCGCCGATCTCCAGCGGCAGCTGCTCGCTTATGTGCAAGCCGGCGGTGTCGTAATCGCGCAATACAATACGACCGCCGATCTGAAGACGAAAGACATCGGCCCGTATCCGCTCGATATCTCGCGCGATCGCGTTACGGACGAAAATGCGGAGGTGCGCATTCTCGCGCCCGATCATCCGGTCATGAACACGCCGAACCAGATCACCGCGAAAGATTTTACAGGCTGGGTCCAGGAACGCGGATTGTATTTTCCAAATAAATGGGATCCGCGTTGGACGCCGATTATTTCCTCGAATGATCGTGGAGAGAAGCCACTCGACGGCGGCTTGCTCGTGGCGAAATTTGGAAAAGGCTATTTCGTTTACACCGGTTACTCATGGTTTCGTCAACTTCCAGCCGGCGTTCCTGGCGCGTATCGGCTCTTCGCGAATCTCGTCTCGCTGCGGGACACTCAATGATTAGCAACGATCCTCCTCCGCTTTTCGGCAGCTGGCGCCGGGCCTACTGTTTTGCTCTCGGAGTGTTCGCGATCGAAATAGCGTTGCTCTACGTTTTCACGGTTCGCTTTTCGTGAATCGGCTCGATTACGTCGTTCTCATCGCGACGATTCTCGCGATCCCGCTTTACGGCCTCTGGCGCACGCGCGGGCGGGAGACGCTCGGCCATTATCTTAAAGGCGATCAGAGCATCCGCTGGGGCACGATCGGCCTGTCCGTGCTGGCGACGCAAGCAGGACCGATCACGTTCTTGTCAATGCCTGGGCAGGCATACGAAAGCGGCATCGGCTTCATCCAAAATTATTTCGGGCAACCGTTCGCCCTCATCACGGTGTGCGCGATTTTCGTTCCCATTTTTCAGCGGCTGAAAGTTTACACCGCCTACGAATATCTCGGCCAACGCTTCGATCAAAAAACCCGGCTGCTCGGCGCGTTTCTGTTCCTGATTCAGCGGGGTCTTGCCGCGGGCATCACCATTTACGCGCCGGCGATCATTCTTTCCGCGTTACTCGGCTGGCATTTGAACCTGACGATCTGGCTCGCGGGCGGTCTCGTCATCGCCTACACCGCGGTCGGCGGCACGAAGATCGTTAGCATTACGCAGCGCTATCAAATCCTGATCATCTTCATCGGCATGGCGCTAGCGTTCGGGATTGCGGTGCATCGGCTACCTGCCAATTTATCATTTGGTAACACGCTCTCGCTCGCCGGCAAGATGGGAAAACTGCAGGCCGTCGACTTCTCGCTGAATCCAGACAAGCGCTACACGTTTTGGTCTGGCATCTTCGGCGGGTTCTTCCTCGCGCTCTCGTATTTTGGCGCCGATCAATCCCAGGTGCAGCGCTATCTCGCGGGCGCGTCAGTTACCGCCAGTCGCTTCGGACTACTTTTCAACGCGGTCGTGAAAGTGCCGATGCAATTTCTAATCCTTCTCCTCGGCGCGATGATTTTTCTATTTTATCAATTCGAAAAGCCGCCAATTTATTTTAATCAGCCTGCCTATGAGCGCGCCGTCGCACTCGGACACGGCTCCGAATTGACGCAATTGCAGTCGGAATTCGACGAGGTGTTTGCTCGCAAACGTGCCGCGCTGATTTCCGCCTCGAGTGATAAGTTACTAAAGCTCGATGCAGAAGCGCGCTCGATTCGCGATCAGACGAAGACGATTCTCGAACGGGCGGGCGCGAGCCCAAAGAGTAACGACGCCGATTACGTATTCATCACGTTTGTGCTGCAACATCTGCCGCACGGCGTGGTCGGTTTGCTTATCGCGGTGATCTTTTGCGCAACAATGTCTGCGACAGCGGCGACGCTGAACGCTCTCGGCTCCGCAACGGCTGTCGATTTCTATCGGCCGCTCATTCGGCCGAACGCCCCGGATCATCACTACGTCGTCGCTACGCAATTGCTCACGATCGCGTGGGGACTGGTCGCAATCGGCGTCGCGACTTTTGCCAATCTCGTAGAGAACCTGATCCAAGCCGGGAACATTCTCGGTTCGATTTTCTACGGCAGCATTCTCGGCTTGTTTCTCGTCGCATTCTTTCTGCGCAGCGTGCGCGGCTCAGCTGTCTTTTTCGCAGCGTTACTCGCACAGATGCTTGTTCTGGTGCTTTTCTGGACCCTCAGTATCAGCTATCTCTGGTATAATCTGATCGGCTGCGTCGCAGTGCTTCTCTTTAGCGTAATTTTGCAGCGCACGGTCTTCCTGGAGGCGGTCGGCGCGTAACAGATGGCGCAGCCAATCATCTGCTTCGGTCAACAACCGTGCGGTTTCTTCCCGAAGCGTTTTCTTTATGCAAAAATTATCACCGCACGAAGACTGCAAGCGCAGATCGGCGGTGAGATCGTTTTCTTTTTCCACGACAGTGATCACGATCCGCGCGAGACACTCACGGTGCTGATCGAGCGGCAGTCCGGGCGAGAACGCGCCCTTAATTTCGAATTCGCCAACAAAATCCAGAAGCAATTCTCGCCTCTTTATGCGAAGCGTATCGCCCAAAAGTGGCA
>QHNU01000255.1:0-279 GCA_003218525.1 Verrucomicrobiota bacterium | reverse complement strand
ATAAATTCATCGAGTTACCGTGGCAGGAGTTCGACCGGAAGCAGATTAGTCCGACACGCGACACGCGCCTGCGCTGGATGCAATCCGTCATCCGCTGCACGCATTACGTGCACGGCGCCGGTGAGCGCCAATACCTGAATGAAGCTGATGCCCCGGAGATCACGTATGTTCCGCGCGCGGACATTTCGGAGGCGGACAAGGCGTACGCCGGCGAGTAATGGACCAGGGACCGTTGAGGATCGGCATCACTTGCTTTCCGCTTATCGGCGGCAGCGGCAT
>QHNU01000254.1 GCA_003218525.1 Verrucomicrobiota bacterium | reverse complement strand
CCTCATTTCCTACTTTCCCGATTCATTCAGTGGTCATCTAATGCAGACGGTGCGGATGAAGTTTCTCGTAAAATTCCTGACATCGTTCGTAAACATCTCGCAATCGTTCTGGAACTTCCCCAACACGCGGACGGAACGGATGAAATGAAGTCGAATTCTCTACTTCGGCATACCAGTACTTCGCCCATATTCCATCCGTCAGGCGTGGCCCGCGCGGCCATGACAGCATTGCCGGAGAAAACTCCACCCCGACCGCATCGCATAGCAGCTTGAGCACTCTCTTGGGAGCACGCAGCACGTCATCCGCGTCAATGACAGGCGCGATCGAGTCCGTCTCGCGCCGAACAAAATCGAAAATTTCGGCTTGTTGCACGAACCCGAGATCTTCGAGCGCCGGCTCATTATTCTTCTTCATATAAGAGACGATCACGTCAGCCGGATCGCGAATAAGAAAACAGTTGGTTACTTGGGCGAGCCAGCCGCGATCGATCTCCGGGAGCAAATGATGCGTCATTTGTTTTTGGTAGAAAATCCCCGTGTTGTTCGGCACCGGTCCTGTCAATTTTGCGACAATTTTTCGCCAATTCGTTTCACCAGTCGCAACCACCTCCTCGGCGCCAGGATGAGCGGTACCGGTTCGCTTCAAATAATAAGCGTAGAACGGCTCATCCATGACAAACGTATCCGGCCGGTTTCCCCAGGAGCGCATCATCGCAGTCGAGATATTGCGCGGCCCTGACCACATCGCGATTCGCACACCGCCGTTTGGCATGCCGGTCAGCTTTGAATTCCGGCGTCGAAATTGCCAGTTTGGATTCGAGCCAAGGTTGCCTTAATTACCGGCCTGATGGGGTTCCCGTTTCGCTTCGTCATATTCGCATCTGTACCTTTACTAAGCTTTATGGTGCAAGCGGCGGACGCGCCGAAAACGATTTCACCGCTTCTCGACGGTATCCCATCGATTCCTGTTGATTTGCCGGAACAGATCGGGCGCTACACGGAGTTCCGCGCGGCCTCATTTCAAGATTGGGATCCGACGCGACGCGAGATGTTAATCCTGACCCGCTTCGCCGACACTAACCAGGTGCATCGTGTCGCTCAGCCTGGTGGCGCGCGGACGCAGCTCACTTTTTTCCCTGATCGCGTTGAGAGCGCGACGACTCAGCCAACGGTCGGCCATTATTTCGTTTTTTCGAAAGGAAGTGGCGGAAATGAATTTAACCAGAATTACCGCTACAATTTCGCGGACGGCATCATCACGCTCCTGACCGACGGAAGATCGAAAAATTCCGAGCCGGTCTGGAGCAACAAAGGAGATCGCGTCGCCTACACCTCAACGCGGCGGAATGGCACGGATACGGACATTTATGTCGAGTCACCGACCGATCTGAAAAGCGACAAGATGCTGGCAGAAGTAAAAGGCGGCGGTTGGGATATCCAGGATTGGTCGCCAGACGACAAGCAGCTTCTGGTGATCGAGGAGATTTCGATCAACGAAAGCTATCTTTGGTTGTTCGACACCGAGAGCGGCGAACGCAAGGACCTCACACCCCGGCCAAGTGAAGGCGGAGAGAAAGTCTCCTATTCGCGAGCGCGCTTCGCCAAAGATGGCAAGGGGATTTTCGTCACCACCGACCGCGATTCGGAATTTCAACGACTGGCTTTTGTTGATCTGGCAAGTGGCAAACACACGTTCTTAATTCCCGAGGCGAAATGGGACATCGACGATTGGGATCTCAACGCGGACGGCACTCGCATCGCATATGTCTTCAACGAAAACGGCCGCAGCACTCTCCACGTCGCGAGTGTTGGGATGAAGGAGAACACAGTATCGGCGATATCGGAGACCGATCCCGTTTTCGACCCGCCGCAATCAGCCGCAGTGATTACCGGGCTGCATTGGCACAAACACGACAACATTTTTGCTTTCAACGTCGCCAGCGCGCGATCGCCGTCGGACGTTTATGCCTGGTCCTTAGATGCGCCGAAAGTGACGCGCTGGACTGAAAGCGAAATCGGGGGAATTCCTGCATCGCAATTCGTGGAACCAAAGCTTGTCACCTGGAAATTGTTCGATGACCGAGAAATTTCCGGTTTCCTCTATTTGCCCGACTCGCAAAAATATCCGGGACCGCGTCCGGTCGTCGTGAATATCCACGGCGGACCGGAAGCGCAATTCCGTCCCGGTTTTCTGGGACGGAACAACTACATCATCAACGAGCTTGGGTGCGCGATGATTTTTCCAAACGTTCGCGGATCGGCCGGCTACGGGAAAACATTCCTGAAACTCGATAACGGTTTTAAGCGCGAGGATTCCTACAAGGATATTGCTGCTCTATTAGACTGGATCAAAACGCAACCGCAGCTCGCGGCCGATCGCATCATGGTCACCGGCGGATCTTACGGCGGCCACATGACGCTGGCCGTTGCGACCTATTACGCCGATCGCATTCGTTGTGCGCTCGATGTCGTGGGCATTTCCAATCTGCGAACATTCCTCGAGCATACTGAAAGCTACCGGCGCGATCTTCGCCGGGTCGAGTATGGCGATGAGCGCGATCCCAAAATGCGTGAGTTCATGGAACGGACCGCACCCCTCAACAACGCGCAGAAAATCATAAAACCGCTCTTTGTTGTTGCGGGCGCAAACGATCCGCGCGTGCCGAAATCTGAAGCGGATCAGATCGTAGCAACGTTGAAGAAGCAGGGAACGCCGGTGTGGTATTTGGTCGCTAAAGACGAGGGCCACGGTTTCGCTAAAAAGAAAAATGCCGATTTTCAATTTTACGCGACGGTGCAGTTTATCCGCGAGTATCTGCTGAAATAGAGACTTCGCGGCACAGCGATAATTTTCGATCCATACTCACCAACAACAGGAGGTAAATTAACGATGGCGACCAGAACAGGTTCAGCGGTTTGGGAAGGCACATTAAAAGAAGGTAAAGGCCGAATGAAACTCGGCAGCGGCGCATACGAAGGGCCTTACTCGTTTTCGTCGCGTTTTGAAAATGGCGCGGGAACAAATCCGGAGGAGTTGATCGGCGCGGCCGAAGCAGGCTGTTTCTCGATGGCGCTCTCCGCTAACCTCTCGAAAGCGGGTCACGCGCCAAAGCACATTGCGACCACGGCCAAGGTCAATCTTGGACAAGTCGGTGCCGGATTCAAAATCACGTCCATCGATCTCGACACCGAAGCGGAGGTACCAGGCATCGACCAGGCGAAGTTCAACGAGTTAGCTGAGCAGACGAAGAAGACCTGCCCGGTGTCGGTCGCTTTGGCCGGCACTGAGATTAAATTGAATGCCAGATTGAAGTAGATCAGGTGAGACGGCATTGCGTTCGATGAGCTTGGTAGGGCGGTTGACTCCGAAAGCTTCCGCAAGTTGA
>QHNU01000253.1 GCA_003218525.1 Verrucomicrobiota bacterium | reverse complement strand
GCCGCGCCCATGCAAAATCGCGTCGCACCTTGTGCGCGCGCGTGTTTCGCGGCCGACAAAACCTGATCAAGCGGCATCAAATCTTCCCGGTCGATCCCGGTCGAATAATGGGCGCTTTGGGCGCAATAGGAGCAATCTTCGCTGCATCCTCCGGTCTTTATACTGAGCAAACTGCAGCGCTGAACGTGCTCGCCGCGCCAATGTTCGAGATGGATCGCGCGGGATTGGCCGATCAGATCGAAGAAAGACTGGTGATAGAGGGCCGAGATTTCTTCGAAATTCATTAGGCGGGCAAAGTCAATTCACGAGCCGAATAATCAGAGATTCCTCGACTTCGCTCGGAATGACAAGGAGCCGCTGATGATTAGAGATTGGAGAGTTGCTCAACCTTATCGCGCCCTCGACGAGGGTAACAGCGGCAGGCCTGATTTACAAAATGCAGCGGCGCACTCCGAAATCTTTCGCGAGCGGGCGGGCTGCCCCTACCACCCGTCGTAAATCGAAATCGGCAATCGAAAATTAATTAACCCACTTGCCACCGTCGGAAACGAGGATCGGCAACTCCTCGTCCATAAACTGGGTCTTGCCAAGCGCGCCCCACATCCGAACCCCCGTGGCCGCGTGCCAATGCTTGCTCATTTCTTCACCCGTATGGCAACCCCAGCTCTTTACGAACGCTCCCTTGGCAAACGCGTGCCGATCGATTTTCGCAAGATCATTTTCGTGCAGCCATGCTTTCGACGAGCTGTCCACGACGTTGCTGTAGTCGAACATAAAACAGGCTCGATTCGAGTGACCGAAGTATTCGAAACCGGCAATTTTCACCTGGGCACGCGGCTCGCCGTTATTCAAGTAATCGATCACTTCGGAGCCATGACTGAAATAAACGAGGCGGAGATTGTACCTATCGCGGACAGAATTAATGTTGGCGACCAGATCCTGGCCATCCTGCTTCCCGCGATCGACATAGCCCGGCTTATAAACGAGCCACGTAATTCTTGCATCCGGGCCGAGCTGCCCCCGCAATTGCTCGGTCCGAATACGGGCGGCATGCACGAAATTGGCCCACCAGTGATCGTGCGGTTGAGCTTTATACTGTTCCCACTGATGGAGCGACACACCGCCCACTACGATGATCCACTCGCCATTGGCTGGCGTCGCGGCAGTCGACATTCGGCCGGATGAGATTGCAACAATCGCAAGAAGTAGCGCCGTCCGTTTCGCCATACGCTGGGGAGGAGCACTATTTATGCTGAAGTCAGCAATTCGCAAGCGAGTGTGACTGGCTCACGATCACCTTTTCTCACGCTACCACTCCGGGTCGACCTCGCCGCGCGTTAAATCATCAAGCTCCTGGCGTTCGCGGACGAGTGCGACCTTGTCGCCGCGCACGAGCACTTCCGCCGGCAGCGGCCGCGAATTGTAGGTCGAAGCCATGACAAACCCGTAAGCCCCGGCACTCATAATCGCCATGAGATCACCCGCCTGCAACGGTGGCATCTCGCGTTCCTGCGCAAGAAAATCGCCGCTCTCGCACACCGGACCCACCACATCAATCTTGGTCGAGCTCCCGTGCGATTCTTTCAAAGGAACGATTTCATGATAGCTCCCGTAAAGCGCGGGCCGAATCAAATCATTCATGCCAGCATCGACGATGGCGAATTTCTTGTGCCCACTCTCCTTAATGTAACGAACGCGCGTTAGTAAAACGCCGCCATTTCCGACGAGCAAGCGCCCAGGCTCGAGCAAAATGCGTAGTCCGATTTTTTTCAGGGGGGAAACAATTGCGTTTGCGTAATCGCGAATGCTGAGTGGATGGGATCGATTCGCCGCCCACCACTCGGCACGGCCGCTCGCAATTGAGGATTCGTAGGCAATGCCAAGTCCGCCCCCGACGCTGAAAAATTCGAGCGCGTGCCGCGACTTCAATTCGCCAACCAAAGGCGCAATCGCCTCGATGGCGGCAACGAATGGCGCAGCCTCGGTAATTTGCGAGCCGATGTGCATTTGGATGCCGCGAATGATGATGTTCGACATTTTGGCGGCGCGTTTGTAAACCGCCGCTGCGCGATCAAGCGGAACGCCAAATTTGTTT
>QHNU01000113.1 GCA_003218525.1 Verrucomicrobiota bacterium | reverse complement strand
ACTCTATCGCATTCGGCACGCGTCGCATCATCACACCGGCAACAGATGGTGCATCTACCCGATGTACGATTGGGCGCACACATTGAGTGACTATATCGAAGGGATCACGCATTCATTGTGCACTCTTGAGTTCGAAGTGCATCGCCCGCTTTACGAATGGATTCTTGAAGCGCTCGAGCTCCCTTACCCGCGACCGCGGCAGATCGAATTCGCGCGGCTCAATCTCACTTATACGGTCATGAGCAAACGGAAGTTGATCCAATTGGTCGAGGACGGTTTTGTTAACGGGTGGGATGATCCGCGCATGATAACAATTGCAGGACTGCGGCGACGCGGCCTGACCGCGAATGTGCTCCGCTCCTTCGCCAACAACATCGGCGTGACGAAATATCCGAGCTTGA
>QHNU01000112.1 GCA_003218525.1 Verrucomicrobiota bacterium | reverse complement strand
TATTTCAGGCTCAGACCGGGCGGCGAAGTGCGGTTGAAATACGCTTACATTATTAAATGCGAGGAGATGATCAAAGACGCCGCCGGCAAAGTAACGGAGCTTCGGTGTACGATCGACATGGAGAGTAAGTCGGGCGGAGCGACGGCAAACCGCAAAGTAAAAGGGACAATTCACTGGGTCAGCGCAGGGCACGCTTTTGATGCCGAGGTGCGACTGTATGATCGACTATTCACCGTACCGGAACCGGATGCTGGAGGCGATTTTAAGTCATTTATTAACCCCGACTCGCTCGAGACCGTAAACGCGAAATGCGAGCCGTCATTGAAAAACGCGCGACTTGATCTCCGTTATCAATTCGAGCGTCTCGGCTATTTTGCGCGCGATCCCGACTCAACACCTGACCGGCAGGCATGGAATCGCACCATTACCTTGAAAGACACCTGGGCGAGGCTGGAGGGACGGGCTCCGCCTCGTCCTTGAATCTTGGGAAGACTCCGAATTCGTCTTTCCATTAAAACGTCGATAACGCGCGATCAATACGCGTAAGCACCTTCTTTTTTCCGAGCACCTCAAGAAGATGGTACAAACTCGGACCCGCGTTGCTGCCAGTTACTGCGAGTCGACTTGGGTGCACGATTGCACCAACTTTAACACCGAGTTTTGCCGCCGTGGCTTTCATGATGGTTTCGATTTCATTGGCGGTAAAATTGTCGATCTGGCCGAGCGCATCGCGTACCGCTTCCAGGCGCGACTTATTCTCGGGCGTGAAATGTTTCGCGACGCCATCGGGATTGTAACTGAGGTCGTCTGTAAAGTAGAAACCGCAGTAGGCCGGTAGCTCGTCGAACGTATTGATCTTGCCCTTGCACGTTTGCAAGGCTGCCCGCACATATTCCGTCGAATAGTTGTCGATGTTTATACCGGCCGAGCGCAATGTTGCGACGGCGCGATCGTAGAATTCGGAATCGCTTAACTCGTGCGCGTATTCGCCGTTTAGCCAATGCAATTTGTCCGGATCGAATGTCGCGTGACTACGCACGAGGTTGTTGAGATCGAAAATCCGGACGATGTCGTCAATGTCGATCTTTTCGCGGTTGTCCTTTGGCGACCATCCCAGCAGGCAAAGATAATTGCGCACCGCCTCCGGCAGATACCCCCTCTTAATATAATAATCCACGCTGGCGCCCTGGTCACGCTTGCTCATTTTCGACCCGTCGCGGTTAAGAATGAGCGGAATGTGCGCGAACTGCGGCGGCTCGGCCCCGAGCGCGCGATAGAGTTCAATGTGTTTCGGCGTGTTCGAGAGATGATCCTCACCCCGAATAACGTGTGAAATCTTCATTTCCATGTCGTCCACCACGTTGACGAAATGGAAAATCCACGAGCCGTCGGGGCGACGGATAGTCATGTCCGGGTGGGTTTGTTCGTTCGACAGATCGAAATCGATTTTTCCGGCAACGAGATCATCAACGATCACGTGTTCACGCGGTGAGCGAAAACGCAGCGCCCCTTTGTCTTCAAAAATATGGTCGGCGTTCTGCAACTTCTTGAGGTGACGCTCGTAGATGTCATTTCGTTGGCTTTGAAAATACGGCCCAAAGTCACCCCCCACATGCGGGCCTTCGTCCCATTGCAGCTCGAGCCAGCGCAGCCCCTCATAAATCGCAGCTGCCGCTTCCTCGGTGTTGCGCGATTGGTCCGTGTCTTCAACACGAAGGACAAAGGTGCCGCCGTAATGTCGCGCGAAGAGCCAATTGAAAAGCGCGGTGCGCGCCCCGCCGATGTGGAGGTAGCCGGTGGGAGACGGTGCGAAGCGAACACGGACTGGGGAACTCATTCAGTGTCATCCTGAGCGAAAGCGAAGCAGCTCGCAAATATTGACTGACATTCGCCAGCTCCTTCTCGTTCTCTAGCGGCGCTCGCTGAGCGTCGCATCTAGTTCGACGACAGTCGGAGACCGCCGCATCGCGCACTATTCAATAAAGATCTTCTTCGCCCTTCGCCGAGCGTAACGGCCGCGCGGCAGATTCACTTTTGCGAGGCTGTGCTCCGGGTCGAGCAAGCTGCGAACAGCCTCGACCACCTCAAATCCGACATTTGCAATTCCACGCGCGCGCAGCCAATTGATAATGGCGCGACGCTGTAGCGCGATTGGCATTTTACGTACTGAAACGACTTCCAGGTCAGAATCAACGAGCTGGACTGAGACCAAGGACTCGAGCACGGCTTCCTCCTCGGCCCAAATCTGTGTTGAGCGCCAAATGGCTTTGCGCACATCTCGTCCGAGCTGCTTTTCGATGTACGGCAACACACGATGCCGAATCCGATTTCGCGTCGGACCAAACCCCGCGTTGCTGGCATCCTCGCGGAAGGTTAGATCATTCAGTCTGATGTAGCAGTCGATTTCCCGCCGCCATACCCCGAGTAACGGTCGCACAATGGTAAGATCGGTTTTTCCAATGCGATGAATCGATTCGTTCCGCATGGCAGCGACGCCGGCCGGACTTGCGCCTCGAAGCAAATTTAGGAGAGCAGTTTCGACAAGGTCGTCCGCGTGGTGGCCGAGGAAAATGGTCCGGCATCGTTTTTGTCGGGCAACCCGAACAAAAAAGGCGAATCGAGCGGCTCTTGCAGCGGTTTCGATCGATAGTTTCGATCGGGTGGCTAGCACCCGCACATCGGTTTTTCCGATTTCGCAGTTCAGGCCCAACTTTGCCGCGATCGACGCTACAAAATGTGCATCCGCCTGCGATGCGCGCCCTCGCAGCTCGTGATCAAGGTGGCAGACAATGAGTTTTCGGTAGCCGAGGGAGGTTAGCCAATGCAGGAGTGCGACGGAGTCGCGACCGCCCGAGACGCCGACTAAGTAGCGCTGATCTGGCGGAAAATTCCTCAGGGTGCGGGAGGCAAGAGGCCGGAACATTTCCACTTTTTGGCGCATCTATTAATGAGCAGGCCATCGGAGGCGGGATGCGTCAAGGCGGACCCGGTTGCGAGGAAAGAGGGGGGTGGGATTGCGTGATAAATTTGACAAATGAATGAACGTTCATTCAATTACCCCTCCATCCCGCCCCATGGCCTCTTTCCGCAGCTCAGATTCTACCCCCGATCGACGCGAGCAAATCATGCGCGCCGCCATGGTCTGCTTTGCCAAACACGGCTTTCACCAGACCAGCATGCATGATATTAGCGGGGAGGCCGGAATCAGCGTCGGCCTCATTTATCGATATTTCGAAAACAAGGACGCTGTCATTTCGGCAATGGCCGATGCACACAAGGAGGAGATCCAGGAGCTGCTCGACCGCGCACGTCAGGCCCCATCATTGCTCGAGGCGCTCGAACTTTTTTTCACCGCCCATTGTTGTTCCGACGAACGGCAGATCGAGTGCGCTTTTGTGGTTGATCTTTTTGCAGAAGGCTCGCGAAACCCAGGCATGGCGCGGCTCGTTCGTGACGTGTTGGATTCGCTCATCGACGGCGTGACCGAGTTGATCGCGCAATCCCCTGAGATGCGCGCTGTGCGTCATGAAATGAATCCACGGCAAATGGCCGAGCTGATATTTGCGGCCTCGCGCGGACTGTTGATGCGGGACGCAGTGGACGCGCCAGGGACATCGGACGCGGAACGGCGTGAGCGACAAATCGAGCTGGTCCGGAGCTTGTGGCGGCTCTTATTCAGGAAGGAGAGCGAGTCGATTTATGCATGATGTGGCACATATCGAGACAAAGACAAAAGTGAAATCGACACGAAAGACAGTGATCCTGGCGATTTTGGCCGTCGTAGGATTGTTCGTTCTACTAGCCGGTGTCAAAGCGTTGCAGATTGCCAAAATGGTCTCGACCAAACCGCCGATGCCGGTGGCTACCGTCACGAGCTCTGTGGTTAAGGAGGAAGATTGGGCGCCGACGCTTTCTGCTGTCGGAAGCGTCAGTGCCGTTCAAGGTGCTGTCGTGTCGACCGAGCTCGGCGGCACGGTCGGCGAAATCGGATTTCAAAACGGTGCTGTGGCAAAGAAGGGGGATCTGCTCGTCAAATTAGACGCTTCGCAGGAGGAAGCACTTTTGCGATCGGCGGAAGCAGAAGTAGAACTATCGCGCGCGGACTTGGAGCGAACTCGCGGTCTTGCCACCAAAAAGGTAGTTTCAAGTTCTGAACTCGACGCCGCCGAATCAAAGTTCCGAAGACTGACTGCCGTGGTTGACCAAATGCGGTCCAACATTCGGAAGAAGACGATTGTGGCGCCGTTTGATGGGCAGCTCGGGATTCGGCAGGTGAACGTTGGTCAGATGATCAACTCTGGTCAGCCAGTGGTTCCGCTGCAATCGCTCGATCCGGTCTTCGCCGATTTCGCGCTGCCGCAGCAGCATTTCGCAAAGTTGTCGGCCGGTCTTGAAATTCGCGTCACGACAGACGCGGTGCCGGGTCGTGTTTTCAATGGAAAGTTGACCGCGGTGAATTCGATGGTCGATGTCTCAACCCGAAATGTGATGCTGCAAGCGACTTTGCAAAATCCGGATCATGTGTTGCGACCCGGAATGTTTGCCAAGATCGACGTGGTGCTGCCGGAGAAACATAAGACGCTCGTCATTCCGGGTTCGGCTATTTCCTACGCGCCTTATGGCGATTCAGTTTACGTGATCGAGAAAAAGAAGGATGAAAAAACCGGCAAAGAATCGCAGGTGATCCGTCAGCAATTCGTGCGGGTGGGTGAAGCACGCGGGGATTTTGTCTCCATCACGCAAGGCCTGAAGACCGGCGAAACGGTGGTCGGAGCCGGTGTTTTCAAGTTGCGTAACGGAATGGCCGTGACGATCAACAATGATCTCGCACCGAAACCGGAGGTGAATCCAACTCCGGTCGATTCGTAACCCCACTTGATAATGAATTCTTATTTAAAAATCTCGGGCAGCAGATCGAGCTGTAGCCACGGCGCTCTGTCGCCGTGCCGGATGCGCCCCGACAGAGCGGGGCGAGTACAGCGATCTGCGGGGCGGCTACAGGTAAATTGGTAACGCGACGGCGATAAGATGAAATCGTTTACCGATCTTTTCATTCGACGCCCGGTGTTGGCGATGGTGGTCAGCTTCGTGATCCTGATTGCCGGATTGCAGGCGATGAAGACCCTCAACGTTAGGCAGTATCCGCGCAGCGACATCGCCGCGATCACCGTGAATACGGTTTACGTCGGGGCCGATGCCGAACTGGTGCGCGGATTTATCACGACGCCACTGGAACGAGCGATCGCCGCCGCGGATGGAATTGATTACATCCAGTCGCAAAGCACGCAAGGCAGCTCGAATATCACGGCGCGCCTGAAGTTGAATTACGATGCGAACAAGGCGCTGTCCGATATCAGCTCGAGAGTGGACGCGATCCGGCGAGACCTTCCACCGGAAGCGGAGATCCCGGTTATCACTATCCAGGCGGCCGATTCGCAGTTTGCCTCGGCCTATTTGAGTTTCACCTCAAACATTCTCGAACCGAACGAGGTAACTGATTATCTCGTGCGACTCGTGCAACCGCGACTGACCGCGGTCGGCGGCGTCCAGAAGGCGGATATTTTGGGCGGACGCATTTTCGCAATGCGCATCTGGATGAAACCGGATCGAATGGCGGCATTAAATATTAGTCCGGCCCAGGTGCGGAGCGCTCTTGCGCGCAACAATTTCCTGGCGGCGGTCGGCAATACAAAAGGTTCGCTGCTCCAGGTGAATCTCACTGCCAACACCGATCTGCACACGGCCGATGATTTCAAGAAGCTCGTCGTAAAGGAGGACAAAGGAAATCTGATTCGCTTAAGCGATATCGCCGATGTCGTGCTCGGCGCGGAAGATTACAACGCGGAAGTACGTTTTTCCGGACAGAAAGCCGTCTTCATGGGCATCTGGGTTTTGCCAAACGCCAACTCGATTGACGTGATCAAGCGGGTGCGTGTCGAGATGGAGCAAATCAAGAAGGAATTGCCGACCGGAATGACCGGCGAAATTGCCTACGACGCGACCGCCTACATCAACGACGCCATTCACGAAGTCGTAAAAACATTGATCGATACGCTGCTCATCGTGATGGTTGTGATCTTCCTGTTCCTCGGATCTTTCCGATCCGTCATCGTGCCGGTGGTTGCGATTCCAATCTCGCTTATCGGCGCCTTGTTTCTCATGCAGGTTTTCGGCTTCACGCTGAATCTGCTTACCCTGCTCGCAATCGTTCTCTCGGTTGGATTGGTGGTCGACGACGCGATCGTCGTGGTGGAAAATGTCGAACGCCACATGCGCGAAGGCATGTCGCGCATGAACGCTGCACTAGTGGGTGCGCGCGAATTGATCGGCCCGATCATCGCGATGACGATTACGCTGGCCGCCGTTTATACTCCGATCGCGCTCCAGGGTGGGTTGACCGGCGCGCTCTTCCGCGAATTTGCGCTTACCCTCGCTGGTGCCGTCACCATTTCCGGCGTGGTCGCACTCGTTCTGTCCCCGATGATGTCGGCCCATTTACTGCGCGCCGGACACGCCGATCACGGGTTTAGCGGCTTCGTTAATCGGACGTTTGATCGATTCCGCGATTGGTACGGAAATCATCTCGATCGCACATTGGCGGCACGGCCCGCGGTCTACGTCGTGTGGGGAGCCATTACCGCTCTTGCTCTTGTGATGTTTGTCCTGATACCGAGCTTTGCCTCAAAGGAACTGGCACCGGTTGAAGACCAAGGAGTTATTTTCGGAATCATTACCGCCCCGGCGAATGCAACCATCGACGATACGATCCGCTACGCTGACGCCGCCGGAAAGATTTTCCAGGACGTTCCAGACACCCGTTTCACTTTTCAGATCACTTTTCCCGACCAAGGGTTCGGCGGTATGGTGTTGAAGCCGTGGGGCATTCGCAAAACTCCGACGGCGGCTTATCTGCCGCTCATGCAGCAGAAGCTTGGGGCAATTCCTGGTATCCAAATGTTTCCCGTGATGCCGTCCGCTCTTCCTGGCGGCGACAACTTTCCCGTCAGTCTTGTCATAGCTTCCACTGCCGATCCGGAGCGGATTCTTGAATTCGCCAAGCAGATTCAACAGAAGGCGATGGCTGCCGGAATGTTCCGATTTTCAGATATCGATACCAAGATCGATCAACCGCAGGCGCAGATTGTTTTTGATCACGAGAAAGTAGCGTCGCTCGGTCTCGACATGCAACAAGTCGGGTCTGATCTTTCTGCCAGTATTGGCGGGAACTTTGTTAATCGATTTAACATTGAAGGGCGCAGTTATAAGGTGATTCCGCAAATCAAACGCATCGATCGCCTCAATCCCGAGCAACTGGAAAGCATTTACATCACCGGCCCGAACAACCAGCTGGTGCCGCTGAGCACGGTGGCAACAATCCGGCCCAAGACCGTAGCCCGTTCTCTCAATCGCATGCAGCAGCTCAACGCCGTGACGATTAGTGGAGTCCCAACCAGGTCGCTCGACTCCGCTCTAAAATTTCTCGAAGACGAGGCAAGTAAGATTTTACCGAAAGGCTACGTGCTTGATTACACCGGCGAATCACGGCAGCTCCGCACTGAGGGAGACAAGTTTTTGCCGGCGTTCACGCTCGCAATCCTATTGATCTTTCTCGTCCTGGCCGCGCAATTCAACAGTTTCCGCGACCCGTTCATCATTCTCTTCGGGTCAGTTCCGCTCGCACTTTTCGGCGCGGTCATCTTCATGTTTCTGAAAATGCCGTTCGGAAAATTCTTCACCGACGGTTGGACGACCTCGCTCAATATCTACTCGCAGGTCGGCCTGGTCACGCTCGTCGGCCTGATTTCGAAAAACGGAATTCTGATCGTTCAATTTGCTAACGAATTACAACGGCAGGGTATGGAGAAGCTGGCTGCGGTCGCGCAAGCGGCCCGGATTCGTTTGCGTCCGATTATGATGACAACCGTCGCGACAGTGGCTGGCCATTTTCCGTTGACCCTCGTAACTGGCGCGGGCGCGGCGGCGCGAAATTCGATCGGTCTCGTGCTCGTGGGCGGCATGACCATCGGAACAATCTTCACATTGTTCATTGTGCCGTCGCTCTACATGCTGATTGCTAAAGAACATCGCGAAAAATCTCTGGCCGAGACTGAAGAAGAACCGATTCCAGAAGAAGTCGCTCCCGCTCCTGAGTTCGCCCTCGCGCGCGACGGCAACGGTAATGGTTGGAAGAATGCGTGAATGGATCACCGCCCGCGAGCGGCGGCGTTAGTTTCCCCGGTTCTCAGCCGAAAGGCTGTATCAATAGAACACCAAGGCGCGCGCCAAATCCTCCGGGGGAGTCAGATGTCTCCGCTGCGCTCGACATGACAAAGAGCGTGAGGCCTTTCCTGTCATTCCGAGCGAAGTCGAGGAATCTCTGACTATTGGCTGCTTTTCACAAGAGCATAACTTTTGTGCGCGTACTGGACCAAGGTGTTTGCGCAGTTGATGTCAACG
>QHNU01000273.1 GCA_003218525.1 Verrucomicrobiota bacterium | reverse complement strand
TAAAGGCAAGCCGATATAACCGAGGCCGATAATGGCGACTTTTTTCACAGGACAGACATCAGGGTTCACAAATTACCAATGTCTCGTTCGTTCCATTTTTCATTTTCGATTTCAAGCTGCTATCTGCCATCGCCTAATTGCTATCTCATGACTGCCGCCGCGCGATGAAGTTTTCCATCACCAGCATATCCATCTTCGTACGCAGAAAGCAATCGAGCGCTTCTTCTGGCCGGCAGACGACAGGTTCGTTTTCGTTGAAAGAGGTATTCAGAACGATCGGAATGGAAGTCAGGCGGCAGAATTCAGAGATCAGTTGATGGTAAAGAGGATTCGTGTCGGCATGGACCGTTTGCAACCGGCCAGAGCCATCCACGTGACACACAGCAGGAAGCAAGGAGCGCTTTTCAGGGCGAATTTGGAAGACCTCCATCATGAATGGAACATCGTCATCCTGCTCGAACCACTCCGCGACGGCTTCGCGCAAGATTGAGGGCGCGAACGGACGGAACGATTCGCGGCGTTTGATCTTGGAGTTGAGGATTTCCTTCATGTCCGGGCGACGCGGATCGCAGAGAATCGAACGATTGCCCAAGGCGCGCGGTCCCCATTCCATGCGCCCTTGAAACCAGCCGACCACTTTGCCGTTGGCAATCATTGTCGCCGTCCTTTTGCAGAGCTCCTCCCGATCGCTGACCTGTGAAATCTGACATCCTTGTCCGCTGATTTCCTGTTTTTTTGATTCAAGCAGTCTTCCAATTTCCTTATCCGAAAATGCCGGTCCACTGTAGGCGCTGTCCAAACGGAGACGAGGCTTGGAATTAGCAATTTGTGATAAGACGTAGGTGGCTCCGCCGATCGCGCCGCCGGCGTCGCCTGCGGCCGCCGGCAGATACATTCTTTTGAATGGAGTTCGAAGGTATACTTTGCCGTTGGCGACCGAGTTCATCGCGCAGCCACCCGACAAAGCGAGATTTGGCAAAGGATGTCTCGCGTAAAGTGTGTGGAGCAACGCAAAA
>QHNU01000272.1 GCA_003218525.1 Verrucomicrobiota bacterium | reverse complement strand
TGCGGGTAGTAGAGGAAGCTCGGCGTCCCAAAACCAACATGACGATCGAGCTTCCTCTGCTACCCGCAGTCGCGAAGGCATTGACCGCATACTTGCGATGGGAACGGCCGCCGGCGAAGTCCACTCAGCATATCTTCATCCGGAAAAATATGCCGTACGAGCCGATGACCAGCGGCGCCATTCGTCACCGCATCCAACACTACGCGCGGCTGGCAGGTATTTCCACCAGAGTGATGGGGGCCCATGCTTTCCGGCACAGTCACGCGAGTAGGCAGATCGATGCAGGCGCCAACGTCAAAGTCGTAAGCGAGATCCTCGGCCACCGCAGTTCCTCTTCGACATCGGTCTATGTGCGGGTAGCGTTGAAGCGTCTGCGCGCTGTTGCCCTCCCGGTGCCGCAATGAACACCATCTTTCAAGGCCCCGTCGCGGGCGAGTTGCATGCCTTTCTACAGTTCAAGCGGAGTCTGGGCTATGGTTACATGCGCGCGGAGTTTACGTTGCATGAGTTCGACCGTTTTCTTATCGAGTATGCGGCCAAGAACCGTCACTGGCAACTGGATCGTGGAGCGCTTGCCTGGCTGTCGAGCAAGCCGGGGCGAAAGCCAGTCAGCGTGTCAGCCGATGCGGCGGTTCTCAGACAGTTCTACCGTTACTTGCACCGATCTTCCCGCCTGAACACGGTAGCTGAACCGATTTGGCCGCACCTTCCGACCGCGTCCTCCTTCGTCCCTTACTACCTGTCCGAAAAGGACATTCGGAACATCCTGATGCTTTGCGCCGATCTCAAGCGCCCGCCCTTCCGAGCGGCACTCTACCGGGCGCTGATTCTCGTTCTGTACTGTACCGGAATCCGTTTTGGAGAAGCGCTCCGCCTCCGAATGCGGGATGTGGATACGCGAGCCGCCGTTCTCTTTGTCGATACTTTCAAGGGGCGTGCCAGATGGATTCCCTTTCACCGAACGCTCTCCCGAGAACTGGACCGATACCTTACTGCTCGCGAGGCGTACGCGGCATCAGATCCGAACGCCCGCTTTTTCGTGGGCGCAAACCAACGGAGGCTCCCGACCGAAACGGCATCTGGAACATTTCGGCGTTTGTTCAAGGTGGCCGGATTGAAGCCTGAAAAAGGCCGGATCGGACCGCGACCATATGACCTGCGGCATGCCTTTGCCGTTCAGCGTCTGAGCCGGCGGTATGAACAGGGTGTCGATTTCCACACCCGTCTGCCGTGGCTATCGGCGTATATGGGACACGTGGACATCATCGGTACCGAAACCTACCTGAACACCACTCCCGAACTTCTGGAACTGGCTGGCAATCGGCTGCACCGAAGGTACAAGACCGCAAGCAAGGACGTGAGCTTATGAGCCGCGCGAAGCCCGAATCCCTTCTCGATTTCACCGAAAGCTTCTTCCATAGCTATTTACAGCGCACCCGCGGAGCGAGCGCGCATACCGTGCGCGCCTACCGTGACGCGCTGAAGCTCTTCTACCTGTTTCTGGCCAATCACAAACACAAACCCGTGTCCGGTTTGGTTGTCGAAGATATCCAATCCGACGGTGTGCTCGCCTTTTTGGATCACGTCGAATCGCAACGTGAGAACACCGCAGTTACCCGAAATTGCCGCCTCGCGGCCATTCGCAGTTTTGTGCAGCATCTCTTGCGCCAGGACGTGACGCGAGCGGGTCAGTACGGCCGCATTCTAGCCATTCGCAACAAGAAGGCGCTTCGCCGGACCGCGATTTATCTGGAACCTGAGGAAGCCCGCGCCGTAATCGCGGCCGTGGATCGCCGGTGTCGGAACGGAGAACGAGATCATGCCATGCTTCTGTTCCTTTACAACACGGGAGCGAGAGTCAGCGAAGCGTTGGGAGTACGCAGCTGTGATCTTCGACTGGAAAGGCCCCGGCAAGTGCGGTTGCTCGGCAAAGGCCGCAAGGAGCGAATCTGTCCTCTCTGGTCCGAAACAGCATCAGCCTTGCGCCGGGTTATCCGGGCCGGGCAAGCAGAGGATCTCCTCTTCAGGAACGCTCTCGGCGCGCCGCTAACGCGCGATGGCGTCGCCTACATACTGGCGAAATACGTCCGACTGGCGGCTCAGCACGCGCCCGCCCTTCGGAAACGGCGAGTCACCCCACACGTCATGCGCCACAGTTGTGCAGTTGCGCTCCTGCAGGCTGGTGTCGACGTCACGGTGATTCGCGATTTTCTCGGTCACGCCTCGGTCGCCACCACCAGCCGCTATATCACCACCAACCTGCAAATGAAACGCGAGGTTCTGGACGCATTTTGGAAGCGTGCTGGCCTTGACGATAAGGCTCCGCGAAAATGGCGGCCATCGCCAAAGCTGCTGGCCTTCCTCGAAAGTCTGTGATGCTTTATCTGGAGTGCCCTTTTTAGTTCACCCCAAGCCCGCTTCGGCCCGAGTGCCCATCTCGCGTTTCGCTCTGGATAAAACCGTGGTCCAGATAATGCGCCCAGCAGCCTACACGCACTAACTTCGGCCCACCGGTCGTATCGTAGGCTTGATACCCATCTGTTTGTAAGATGCCTTCCCACTGGCCCAGAAACTT
>QHNU01000282.1 GCA_003218525.1 Verrucomicrobiota bacterium | reverse complement strand
GCCAGCCGTTGGTTTTCTCCCGATAACCCGGGCCGATAAATGGCGCAATGAACTCGCGCATCTCAAAATGCAAAATGGGCGAAATAGCGGCCGTTCGCGGTGCCAATAGTTGCGATTTGCTGGCCGCGATGCACGTCATCGCCGGCTGAGACCAGGATCGTATCGCAATGTCCGTAATACGATTGCACATACTGGCGGACACCATTTTCGAGAAACGCATGTAACACGATGATGACATTGCCCCAGCCAGGTCCGCCGCCGCGCGCCAGCAAAACCCGACCATCGGCAACGGCGTAAGTGGGATCGCCCAAATCGCTGTTTTCCCCACGATACAGCCACCCATCGATTTCTCGCGATACCGCGTTTTTTGGTAAGCGTTGGTCGTTTTAGGCGAGGGCGCTATTCTCGCTGCCAAGGGGAAATCGAATTGAGTTGTGGGGGGCGACGCCAGTTCAAAGCCGGATGGCAATTGAAATGCAGGATCGATATGGCTGCGGCGCGTCAGCTCAGGCGCCAGTCGCCAGATTAAAGTGCCGAGCGCAGCTGCGATAAAGAGGAGAGCGTGGACTGCAACCCTCTTGCCGCTGTTTCGCTTCGTCTTTACGCTCGGTTGATGCGAATTCTCGTCACTGGCGGCGCGGGGTTCATCGGCTCCCATCTGGTCGAAAAATTACTGGCCGAAGGCCACGAGGCTGCAATCCTCGATGATTTCAATGATTTTTACGACCCGCAAATTAAACGGTCGAATATTGCTGGCCTTCAAAAAAGCACACCGATTTTTCAAATCGATTTGCGCGACAATAATGCCATTCGAGCACTTTTTCATCGCGAGAAATTCGATGCGATCGCGCATCTTGCCGCCCGAGCCGGTGTTCGCCCCTCCATTGCGCAGCCACAGTTATATTACGATACAAACGTAAACGGCACGCTGCATTTACTCGATGCGGCGCGCATCGTCGGGATCGAGCGCTTTATTTTTGCATCGAGTTCTTCGGTTTACGGCATCTGCAAAACGGTGCCTTTTTCCGAAGACTTCCATCTTACCCAGACGATCAGCCCCTACGCCGCGACCAAAATTGCCGGCGAATTTCTCTGTTCGACTTTTTCCCATCTCTACCAGATGCAGGTCGCGGTCCTTCGCTTTTTCACGGTCTACGGGCCACGGCAGCGGCCCGATCTCGCGATTCACAAATTCACCCGCCGCATTCTCCGCGGCGAACCGATCGACCAGTTCGGCGACGGCACGACCCGTCGCGATTACACCTACATTGACGACATCATCCAAGGGGTGATGGCTGCGCTGAGGTATGACGGGACACCGTTTGAGATTTTCAATCTTGGAGAAAACGAGACCGTCCAATTGAAGGACTTGATCGCTGAAATTGAATTAGTGGTCGGGAAAAAAGCGAAGCTCAATCGGCTGCCCGAGCAAGCAGGTGATGTCCCGCTGACCTGTGCCGACATTTCCAAGGCGGCCAGGCTATTAAATTATCGGCCGACTACCAAACTGGGCGAGGGCTTGCCGCGATTCGTCGAGTGGTTTCGGAAGACGCACCGAATATGAATGAATCGCTGCCGTTCGAGCAACGCGCCTGTTTCGCCGCCGGTCAGGCCAAGTCGGGCACCAGTCTGCTGATGGCGTTGCTCGACGGGCATTCCCAGCTGCTGGTACTGCCCGAGGAAACCGCCTATTTTCCCACTGCCCTCAACAAGTACGGCCGGGCGGGACGGCGGGCTCAGGTCGATTATTTGATCAAAGAAGCGCTCTCGCGAGTCCTTTTTGGCGGACCCCCGGAATGGGAGAAGGTCGATTATAGCCACTTTCCAACGGCCGAATTCCGGGATCGTTTTGAAGCGGCGGCATTTCACCAGAAAAATGCGGATAGGGACCTGCTCGTAATCATGGTCGAAACTTACGCTGGCACTCTTGGTCGCCCGCTCGATTCAATCGTTCGCTGGATCGAGAAGACGCCGGCCAATCGTCGTTTCATTCCACAGATTCTCGAGCGTTTCCCCAATTCGAAGATTCTGCTCACGATCCGGGATCCGCGAGCTATCCTGGCGGCACAGATCACGCTGGAGAAAACGCGGAAAACACGCCAGTTCTCCGCCTATTACTGTGTGTCCCATTGGTTACAGGCCGCCCATTTGGGTTTGCGCGCTGAAGCTGGAGAGATCCCGGCCAGCATGACGCGCTACGAGGATTTGGTTGCTGACCCAGCGCGGGCGATGGAACGCATATGCGAGTACTTGGGCATTCGCTTTGAGCGTGAGGTCGTCCTCACCCCAACCAAGGCGGGGAAGTTGTGGCTAGGCAATTCGGCCGCCAAACGCGATTTTACAACCATCAGCTCCGAGCGCGCGCGAAGCTGGGAGCGCGAACTAACAGCTGAAGAAATCGGTTGGGTCGAATGGCATTGCCGCGAGCTGATGCCGCATTTCGGCTATGAACCTCGATTGGCCTGGCGGCGGTTCGCCTCGCATTGGGCGAGGCCGATTCGCCAGGAGCGGCCAAAGCAGTATATCAAGTCACGCTACTATTCTATTCGGGACAAACTGCTCGGCCCGCGCAACAAATAGCAGTCGCTTGCAATAACGCTTTGCCCGTCGATAGTGCGGGGTTAACGATGTCGGGGATATTCAATTTTCCACATCC
>QHNU01000281.1 GCA_003218525.1 Verrucomicrobiota bacterium | reverse complement strand
CGTGAGCCGTCGGCTTTTGCCGTTTGCTCAATTAGCTTGGCGTAGTAGTGGGCTGCCTTTTCTTTTTCTCCAAGCTGTTCTGCTGCCTGCGCGGCGCCATACAGACCACGGAATCGTCCCGGATACATTTTCAGTGCCGCCTCGAACTCCCGCTGCGCTTCTTTCGGCCGATTTAATGTTAGCAGCAGGTCACCCAGTTGTTCGCGAGCCGGGACGAGCGCGCCGGGTGAGACAGGATGCTTGCCTAGGATATCCTCCGCATCTGCTACCTGCCGCAAAAGATTAACGGCTTCGTCTTTCTTGCCTTCGCTGTACGCCACCCAGGCTGATGCTGCCTGAATTTGCAGGTCGAGGTGCCTCTTGAAATAATCAAGTCCCGGATCCGTCGACGAATCGCGCAATTGCCCCATCCGATCGATCGCCTTGCGTGCACCATCGATGTCGCCGGTATGCGCTCGTCCGAGTGCGTGAGAATACTCGATAAGGCCTTCGAAGGACGGAAAGGAAGACCAGTGCGGCAATTCCGGAATGCGCAACGCTGCCGCGTCGGACCATGCATTGCGCTCGAGCGCGTAACGCGAGGGGATGGCGGCCAGAGCATAGGCAGCGCTGAATTCCAGCTCAGGATTTGTTTTGCGCACGGTGGCGGTGAAATCCACGATCTCCTTCGCCTTGGCGTCCTGCCCTTCCTGTAGATAAGAGTAAACCGTATAGTCGAGCGCGTGCAGTTCCTCTGCTTCGGTGGCGTCACGATGCCGCATCGCAGCGTAAGCGCGCGACGCGTCGGCGGAGGAGCGATTGGCCGCGACGGACTCTTCCCACATGCCAAGGCGGGTGAAGATGTGCGACGGCATATGCAGGGCGTGAGGAACCCACGGTGCGATGGAACCGTAGCTCCGGGCGGCGGCCAGCCCGCGCTCAGCCAATGCTGGGTAGTCGTAGCTGTGAATCAGATAGTGAACGACGCCGGGATGGTTGCGGTTTTTCTTCCACAACTTTTCCAAGAGAGCAGCGGCTTGAAGTTGCTTGGCCAAAGTCGTGTCAGTAGGGCTTGCATAACCCGCGGCCAATATCGCGAAGGCGTAAAAGGTTTGCGCTTCGAAATCGTCGGGATACTTCTCGGAAAGCTGGCGCATCGCTTTTTCATAAGCGACTACTCGATCGCGTGCTCCTACTGGCCCATGACAAGATTGTCCAACCGCGCCCGTGTTGGGGCTGTCCGAGGTATTGTAGTAGACATTGAGCGCTGTGATAAAGCCACGCTCGAGATCGGTGCCAGTTTTCATGGCCAGGGCTTTCTCCGCTGCCGCTTTGCCGGCGCTC
>QHNU01000280.1 GCA_003218525.1 Verrucomicrobiota bacterium | reverse complement strand
TTTCGGTCGATGTGCAGGCGCGCTCGCTGTATCCGGCAGAAAAAGTGAGTTTAGCACGACTGTCACGCCAACGCCGTAGGCCAGGGCTACCCACAGCCAAAGAATATCTCGCACTAACTGTTCAGGTGAGGGAACCGCTTCTCCGATAGATTGTGAGACAGCGACGACAAAGCCGATGATGAAGCCGAGTGGCCCGAGCACAAAGACCCGAGACAACCACATTCCGAGAAAGAGTGAGATTGCCATTCCGGGAATGCGGAGTTCGGGATGACCATAGGTGAATTTGTAAAGCAGGAGAGTGCCGCCGATGCCAATGGTCGCGCCGAGAAGCCCGCCGACTCCGGTAACAGTCGTGAGAAACTTGCTCTCCTTCGAGATGAAGAAAACCATATAGGCGCTGAGAGACAGCTCCGGCACTTGGAGCGTCATCGAAATGATCACGCACAAAACCGCGCCGCCAACCATGATGGCTGTCCTGACTTCGCGCAGATGCGTGGGCGTCAGCTCGCGTTTTAACCATTCGAGAGAACCGAACGGGAGTATGGCCGGCTCCGCCGCGCTTGCACGGATCGCGCTCATGTAGTTAGGGCGATATATTCGCCTCTCCCTTCGCAAGGGAGAGGGTAGGGTGAGGGTTTGGTGACTTGATGGTGAGCATAAACGAACCCCTCACCTCAATCCTCTCCAGCGCTCCGCCCGGTCGCGACCCCGGGGGAGAGGCGCAGAGCAAATGAGTGCCGCTAAGCACGTGCGAGCTCATTTAGTGGGTGGGCCGTCGATGATTGCAACGGCTGATGCTCCCATGCGGAAC
>QHNU01000111.1 GCA_003218525.1 Verrucomicrobiota bacterium | reverse complement strand
TGCCGCGTTATTATCGGGCTGGATCTCCAGACTCTTCTCCCAATGCGCAATCGCTTCGTCGAATTTCCGCTGACGGGCTAAAGCCAGCGCCAGACCGTAATGTGCCGCCGAGTTTCCATCCCGAACCTCCAAGGCGCGTCGGTAATGGGTCATCGCATTTTCCAAATCACCACGCACCAGCTGAATGCCGGCAAGTCCGGCATGCCCCACGTCATTATCTGGTGAGATGTTCAGCGTGTAAGTCCACAGCGACTCCGTGTCATGCCAATGTTTGGTCTGCCCATGGCTTAACGTTGCTAAAGCAAAGACAACGGCGACCGCGGCTGGAGCTAGAATGAAGCTCCGTGAATGCCAAGCCGCAGTGAGGTCGCGCACTGTCCAAACTATGGCAATCACAATTCCTATCGCAGGCAAGTAGGTGTAACGATCGGCGTGACCTTGTAATCCCACCTGAACTATCCCCATGACCGGGAGCAGAGTGATCAAGTACCAGAACCAGCCGACAAAGATATAAGGATATCGTCGCCGGAGGATCGCTGCCGCCACGGTAATGACGACTAATAGGCTGGACAGCAGAATGACTTCTGCCACTGGCAGTAACCCCTCGGGATGTAGATAGAATGGAATGAGGTCGCGCGGCCAGACGATTTGCCGCAAGTAAGTAAAGTAACTCGCGATAGCATTGGTGATTCGCCAGGTCAGGGGCAGGTCCTGGGTCGTGCCAATAGCGAGCCTTTGTGCTGTGATCGTCGCGATAGATGAGGCTGCGCTTAGAAGAAAGAGCGGAATTTTCTCAATCAGTAAACTGGCAAAGCTTTCGTTTCGGTTTAGCGGCCAGTAGTCCAGGAGTAAAAGAACGAGCGGAGTGGTAACCAGCATCGGCTTGGACATCAGACCGAGCGACAAACAAGTCGCGACGATTGTCATTCGCCACCAGCTTCGATCGCCGGCGTATTTGCGATAGGCAAGTAACGTCAGCATGAAAAAAACACCGCTTAAGACATCTTTGCGTTCGGCGATCCACGCCACGGATTCGACTCGCAGCGGGTGTACCGCGAAAATGAGGGCGGCGGCGCCGCTGGCCCAAGGCGCTGCCGTTGTTATGCGAAGAAATTCGAACAACAGAATGACCGCGGCGGTATGCAGCAAAACATTGGTCAGGTGATGGCCGCCGGCGTTCAAGCCAAAGATCTGACAATCAATCATGTGCGAGATCGAGGTCAGGGGGTGCCAATTCTGCGAGTGGATGTGGGTGAAAGGCCAGACCACTCCGTGCCAGGTCAGCCCGGCACGAATGATTGCATTTTCGAAAACATAGGAACCATCGTCGTAGTTCACGAAATCAAACCACGCTGTTTGGCCAAACACAGCGAAGACGATTGCAGCAAGGCCGATGTAGATCAGTATCAGCTGATACCAGCCAAGGGTCGTAGGCGAACTACTTCGAACCATCCCTTCTTCTTAAGCTTGGGTGCGTAAGTGCGGGAAAATGCCGCCGCCGCCATGTCGTCTTGCAGCAATGAATTGCAATGCTGTGACGAGGCATCCAAACCCATAGCGGACACTGCGACGGAAGTTAATTGAAGAAGCTTCCGGCATGTACTTAGCCGGGCAGGTAACTTCTCCTATTGGTTGTCCCAGCCAAAGAATCTGGGTGAGAATTTGGTTATCGAATACAAAATCATCTGAGTTCTTCTCGAGCGGTAGCTGTTCGAGCAGCTTTCTCGCAAAAGCGCGGTACCCGGTATGGTATTCCGATAGTTTCGCACCAAGCATCAGATTTTCGGCCAGGGTCAGCACACGATTGGAAACATATTTCCACCAAGGCATTCCTCCTCGGACCGCACCACCGCCTAGGATACGAGAAGCGAGAACACATGGATAGAGACCGGTCGTGATCATCGATGCCATCACCGGAATAAGCTTGGGCGTGTATTGATAATCGGGATGAAGCATGATGACGACGTCGGCTCCGGCCGACAGGGCAAGGCGGTAACATGTTTTTTGATTGCCCCCGTAGCCGCGGTTTTGCGGATGCACCTCGACCCGAACCCTGGGCAAGCTGCGCGCAATAGCCGCTGTTTCATCATTACTGGCGTCGTCTACCAAGATGATCTCGTCGACGATTTCATGCGCGATAACCTCTTGATAAGTCTGCCGTAAGGTACGCGCGGCATTGTAGGCCGGCATGACGACAACGATTTTTTGGCCTTGCAACATGAGCGAAAAAGCCGGCAGACGGATTCGAACCGACGACCTGCTGATTACAAATCAGCTGCTCTACCAACTGAGCTATGCCGGCGACAAAGAAAAAGTTAAAAAGTTAAAAGCGTTACAACGTCAAAAGATAAGCACCAGGAAGTCATTGTAGCTTTGCTTGCGCACATTAGCGCACGCCGTGCGCGCTAACAAGGCTAGGTTCGGCGGCGCGAATAGGCCGAGAGCGGTCCACCCGTCTCGAGAGTTTTTATGACCGTGCTCAGGTAAACCGATTCAGGATAGAACGCTTTCCATTTCGTGATCTCCGCCCGATTCAGCACTTTAAAGCCGTATCGCTCGAACAATTTCTCTCCCCGCCGGCTTTCAAACGTGACAATTTGGCCATAGACCCGCGTCTCGCCGAAGCGATAAAGGTAATTCAGGTAGGCGCTCATGAGCGCGCGCGTGGTGGAAACTTTGCGCGCGTCCGGCCTTAGATTGACGTGAAAATGAGGTGTCAATCGGGGAGTAGCGGGCACCTCCCGCCAGCCGTACCAGATGACCCAGCGAATAAATTTCCGCGAGCGCTCGTGGTAGGTTGGATAGCGAAGGAGCGCACGAAAAAACAAAACCACATTTTGGGCAAAGGCGTAGAACTGGTTCTGCAAGGGTTTGCGCGATCCGAGCAAATATCCTCTGATTTGTCCGCCGATCTCCAGAACAAAGGATGATTCCGGCTCGTGATCGGTGTAATAGGTCGTGAGAAAATCGGCGAATAGCTCCCGATCCTCGAACACTGGGTCGATCGGGTCCCCGAGAAACCCGGTGTCGCAGCAAAGCTTGCGCACGGCAGCCCGATCGGACCGTCGATAACTTCGAATCGTATAGTGCGGAGTTTCGTTCATTCAGCTGCGCTTTGTGTAGCTGGCTCGGACCTCGCGGTAAATGCAAAACAATCGGTCGAATACGCGCGGCCAGGAGAGATGCTCCTCTGCCAGCCGAGAGGCCCGGGCGCCGAGTCGCGGCAAGTTACGCGCACACGCTGATTCAATCGTCCGAGCGAGCGACTCTGGCGTATTCTCTTCCGCCCAGAACTCCTGATCATGCAAAATAATACGATCCATGTAGCTCCCACGAATGCCTACCACCGGGGTGCCGCAAGCCTGACTTTCGAGCGCGACCAGCCCAAAAGTTTCCTGCGTCCCAGGATGAACGAATAAATCGGACGCGCGATAATAACGAGCGAGTTCGTTCGATTCCGTACAGTAACGCATCCAGGTCACGTTTGCGTGCCGCGCCTCCAGATCAGCCAATTCCGTGCGGTGCGGGCCGTCGCCGATCACGAGCAGATGAAAATTTTCCGGTGCGTGGTTATCCAGATTTTCAAAAGCACGGAAGAGCAGGCGGGTATTTTTTTCCTTGGCCAATCGGCCGACGTAAAGCAAGAGTCGCCGCGATTCGGGAACTCGGAGCGTGGCCCGGGTGGTTGCAGCATCATCGGGGGCCGGACTGAAAGTGGTCGTGTTTACCCCGAGATTAACTGGCCGAACATTATCCACGCCCCAGCGGCGCAAGACCGCCCCCAGGCGTTCGGAAGGGACCAGCGTGGCCGCGAATTGGGTATAAAGGTTGCGAACGTAGCGGCGCGCGAAGTCCATCACGGCTTCGCCCGCGGTGTCTCCAAGAAACTTGGCCGCGCTCCGGATGTAAGCCTCGGGAAAATGCGAATGGTAAAAGCCGACCACCGGAATTCGCAGAGCGTCGCCACTGGCGATTGCTTTCCAGGCCATTTGATAAGGATCGCCAGATTCAATCAGATCAGGTCGTTCGCGCTCGAGGATCTGTTCCACCGCTCGAAGATTAATCAGGGCGCGGTAGCGCGACGATCGGGCGACCAGTGGCGAGTGAATGAAGTAAATTCGCGAGCGCTCGCTCGTAAAACACTCGGTTTTGGGGCCGGGAACAATGAGGACGTGTTCATCCTCGGTCGCATTTTGAATGTAGCTGATTTTTTCATGAACGTAGCGTTTTACACCACCGCTCAGAGGCGAATAAAATTGGGTGAGATCGCAAAGCTTCACCGAATTGCTGACTGCCGATTGGCGATTGCCGATTTGCGGGACGCCGCCATGATCGAGACAATTTCGTCTGCTTCGCGTAGTAGCGGCTTAAGTTTGGTTACCCGCAATAAATGGGTTTCAACAATCAGCTCGAGCCAGAACAGCGTTTCATCTGCCTCTTCTTCCACCATGCCGATTTTCGCGATGAACTCAGCCCGCGATCGGGCTCGGCCTGCTGCACGGTAGTTTGCAGCCACGGATGTTCCGCTCCGGATGATTTGATTTGCGACAGCCCGTCCTTGCAGCGATTTCGGTAGTGCCTCGACTAGATGGAAGACGCGTATTGCGAAGTCCTTGGTTCGCGCCTTCAGGGCGTCCGTTCGATTGGTTAATTCGGAAATCGGCATTCGGAAATCATTTGAGCGGAAGCCCGCTCAAATAACGCTCGACCTCGATTGCGGCGGCGCAGCCGGCCCCGGCTGCGGTCACGGCTTGCTTGTAAACGCGATCTGCGACATCGCCGGCAATAAAAACTCCAGGGTGTTTGCTCTCGACCAGTCGCTTGGTGATGAGATATCCGTCTTTGTCCATTTCGAGCTTTCCGCTGTAGGGCTTGGCATTCGGGTCGTGGCCGATGGCGACGAAAACACATGCTATGGGCAGTCGCCTTTCTTTATGAGTAATTACGTTTCGCAAGTCGATGGCGCTCATCTCACCGTTCTCGTCGGGAACGTAGCGGACGACGATTGTATTCCAGATCGGTTCGATCTTTTCATGCTTGAGCACTCGGCCGGCCATGATTTTAGAGGCGCGCAGGGTGTCCCGGCGGTGAATCAAATATATTTTTGAAGCGAAGCGGGTGAGAAAGAGCGCTTCCTCGGCCGAGGAATCCCCCCCGCCAATGACCGCCACCGGCACGTTGCGATAAAAGGCGCCATCACAAGTGGCGCATGAGGTCAGCCCGTGGCCGATCAATTTTTCTTCGTTTTCCAATCCGAGGTAGCGTGCCGATGCGCCACTTGCGATGATGAGCGATTCCGTTTCGAGCCACTCCGAATCATCTATTTGCAACCGGATATGGGAGTTGAGCGGCTCGAAACCAGTTGCCTCCGAATAGGAAAAACGCGCTCCGAATTTTTCCGCCTGGGCGTGCATGTTCATGATCAACTGCGGACCATCGATGCCATCGGGAAATCCAGGGAAATTCTCGACCATGGTCGTCGTGGAAAGTTGGCCCCCGGGCTGACTGCCTTCGAGGACAAGGGGGCTCAGTTGCGCGCGCGCCGCATAGATTGCCGCGGTCAATCCGGCGCAGCCGCTTCCGACGATGATCACTTTTTCCATTCAATTAAAATTTAGCACGCCAAAGCCACTGGCAAAGCAGTGCGGGGCATTGCCTGCCTGGTTCGCGCGACTATTCTGCGCGATGCCAGAACTGGCGGAAGTCGAATATTTCCGGCGACAATGGGATATCGGAATTGGACATCGCGTCCTCAAGATGTCCCTGCATCCGCGAAAACACCTTTTTCGCGGAACCGATACGGCTGCGTTGCGGCGGAGCCTAATCGGCGTGCGACTGTTGCGTTCCGAAGCGCGTGGCAAGCGAATGCTTTTTTTCTTTTCCGACGACAATTGGCTCGGGCTTCACCTGGGTATGACCGGCAAGCTTCGCGTCGAGTCGGCCAACTTTCGGCCGGCGAAACACGACCATCTTGTTCTCTACCAACGCGATCGGGCGCTAGTTTTTACCGATTCGCGTCAGTTTGGCCGGGTCCAATTTCACCATGGCAAAGACGAACCGGTTTGGTGGAACAGTGCGATCCCGGAGATCGCTTCGGCGAGTTTCCGCCGCGCATTCTTCGAGGCCTTTCTAAATCGTCACGGCAAAGCTCCAATCAAAGCCGTTCTGTTGATGCAACCCGGCTTTTCCGGCATTGGCAATTGGATGGCTGACGAAATTCTTTGGCGCGCTAAAGTTTTGCCGTCGAAAATCACAAGGTCATTGAGTCCGAAGGAACGCGCTGCTGTTTTTCGGGCGACGCGATTCGTTGCCCGCGAATCGCTCCGGCTCATGGCGCCGGATTTGTCCGATCCGCCAAAGAATTGGCTTATCCACGAACGGTGGCGCAGCGGTGGCAAATGTCCGCGAGACGACACTGTCTTGCGTCGCGCGAGAATCGGTGGACGAACAACCGCCTGGTGCCCGAGATGTCAGCGCTGAGGCGGTTAAACTATTTCAGTCTCAGATCTCCGAGAGAACGATGGCCGATCGCTGTCTGAACAAATCGCCCCCAGCTCAAATTGTTACGACCAGCTTCGTGCTCTCGAGCTTTCCGGATCGCCATGTCGGATACCGCGTTCACTACCCAATCAAAATTTACCTGTCCGACGGACGTCACTTCCGCATCGGGGGCGGGGTTACAAAAATCGATCGCCAGCGGCTCACCGTTGCGGACGGCGAACTCGACCGTATTCAAATCGTAGCCAAGATATTGGTTTAACTGCAGTACTCCCCACTCGACCTTCTCCAGAATTTCCTTCGGGGTCTGCCATTCGGTCTGGTAGCGCAGATGATAAGGATGCCGCGGATCGTAATTCATGATCCGCACATGGCGCTGATCGATGGCGTAGCAGCGGAAATACATTTCGAATTTCACTTCCTCCTGAAGCATCATCACGAGCTGGCCGGTCTCGCTGTATGCCCGATAAAACTCCTCCGGATTGTGCAGGCGGTAGACATTTTTCCAGCCGCCACCAGCGAATGGTTTAAAAAACGCGGGCCAGCCGACATAGTCGAAGATCGCTTCCCAATCGAGAGGATAAGCTAGATTGCGGAACGAGTTCGCGCTCGTTTCCGGTGGAACTTCGTGCGACGGCAGCAGCACAGTGCGGGGGACTGCTACACCGATTTTTGTCGCCAGCGCGTTGTTGAAGAATTTCTCATCGGCGCTCCACCAGAACGGGTTGTTTACTACCGCGGTGCCGGTAAGGGAGGCGTTCTTGAGAAAACCACGATAAAAGGGCACGTCCTGCGAAATCCGATCGATAATGACATCGTAGCCACACGATTCCCCTTGGATGACTCTGTCGATTTTGACCGATTCGGCGACGATATCCTTACCGCCCGTTTTTTGATTCACGCGATCAATGAATGCCCAGGGAAATGAGTTTTCCTGACCGAATAAGATACCAATTTTTTTCATATAGTTGATTCAGCCATCTGCTTTGTCATTCCGAGCGAATGTGCCTGTCCGGCTCGGACCCAGGACTCTCTGATTATTCCCAGACGTACGATAATCAAAGATGTCTCGGCTTCGCTCGATATGACAAGGGCACGTAGGAGCGCCATCAAATCTTTGACAAGTAATACGGCAGCATGTCGCGCCAATAGGTCCACTCGTGCCCGCACCATTTTCGGTCATCGAGCCAGTGGCGAATGCCTTTTGCATTCAAGATGCCGGACAGGCGCATCGATTCATGGCGGGTGTTATCCCACTCTCCCGTCCCCAGAATGATTCCCATATGATTGAATTTCCACGGATCGGAGATGTTCGGGAGGTATTCATAGGGGCTGTTGAAGTAAATGTTGTCATCGTGATAGCCGTCAAAAAAATCCCCGATTTCGAAGGCGCCGCTCAGGCTGATGAGATGGCTTACCGCATCGGGGTATTTGAACGCGATATTAGCCGCATGATACGCGCCCAGGCTCGCGCCGCAGACCGCAACGCGGTGAGTTGAGCACTCGCTCCGTGCAAGATCGAAAACATCGCGCACGATTACATTCTCATATGCGAGATGCGTGCGCATCCGATCCGCCGGATGAATTGCTTTGTTATAGAAGCTATCCAGATCAACCGCATCGGGGCAGTAGATCGTGACGCGACCGCATCGATCATTCCAAAATCCTTATTTTGGTAATAGCGGCCGAAGGAGGTTGGAAAAATAACGAACGGAAGTCCGCCTTGGCCGAACGCCAGCATCTCGAAATCACGGCTCAAATGGGGTGTCCACCAGCGGATGTAACGCTCTTGCATGCTGAGAAGGGTAACCGGAAAGCGAGCATTATCCGCCAAGGCAGCACTGCCAAGCGCGAAACCCACCCGTTCGCTGGACAACGCGATCTTATTCGCAGATAGCTTTCGTTCGCAAAATGCCAACGCACACTCTTACTGGGAATATTCATCGTCATGCGCGATTCGAGTCGCGTATTCTGAAAAATCGACGCGATGTTCTGGCGGCTATCGCCGTTCGATTGTGAAGCGCTACCCCGTCCTCTACTTGCACGACGGTCAAAACCTTTTCGATGCGGCAACCGCGTTCGCTGGAGTCGAATGGGGAGTGGATGAAACGGCGCAGCGTTTGATCGGATCGAAGTTGGTTGAGCCGCTAATTATTGTTGCGATTGATAATGCCGGGAAGGATCGCGTTCACGAATACGCGCCGACACGCGGGTTGATCGATCGCGACAAGAAGCGACGCAGCAAAGGGCTGGCACGCAATTACGCGCGTTTCCTGGTTGAAGAACTGAAACCGTTTATTGACCGCAGATACCGCACCCGGCGCGAGGCCAGTGCGACTGGCGTGGGAGGTTCTTCCCTCGCCGGACTCTTAGCCTTGTGCGTGGGCCTCTGGTATCCACACATATTCAGCCGCCTGCTGGTGATGTCGCCCTCCGTGTGGTGGGATGACGGCGTGGTTTTGAAGACGGTGGAGGAGCTCGAGCGGAAACTTCCGCTTAAGATCTGGCTCGATACCGGAACGGCCGAACCGGGGTGGGAAAATACGCGCAAGCTGCGTAATCTACTGATCGATCAAGGTTGGCGGCTCGACGACGATCTTCAATACATGGAAGACCAGAAGGCGAGTCACACTGAAGCGGCCTGGGGCCGTCGAGTCGATCCCGCTCTGCGTTTTCTTTTTCCGGCACAGGTTCCGCTGCGGTTTGGCCAACGTCGCCCGAAACCGCCATTGGTGCTCGAGCGCCAGTTCTAATCGCGTCGGCTGGAGTTACTGCAGCGGTTTGCCGTAGATTTGGTAGGCGCGCGCGTAGCCGCCAACAAAGTCCCAATCTTTCTCGAAGCCGAAGGCGCGATCGCGTTCCGACCACCAGAGATGGCGCGGCTTTTCCGGGTGGTTGGAATCGTAGACGAGATAGTTGTCACGGCCGGAAGAATCACTCTTCTGTTTCGCAAAAACCAGGACGGCGTGGTTAAGAGTGAACTTCTGCGGAAGCGTTGTCAGGTAAAGGGCGAACAATTCCCCCCGTGCCAGCGCTGCCTCCAGATTTGCGTGCGTTTTCTCTTGATAGCCCCTGCTCTGGACAAAGAGCATCCGATAATTCCCCAAGCGCCAATAAGTCGGCCAGCCATGACCGACCGTTTCCTGCAAAAGGAGACCGCGCCCTTTACTCATTTCGCGCAGGTCGGCATAGCCGGGAAAAACAACGCGCTCTTTCTCTGGCAAGGGCTCGCGCCAGGCCGGGCGCGTCGTCACCATTCGAATTCGTTGTGCGAGAGCGCGATCGTCCAAGGGGGCCGCGTGCGGATCGAAGCGCGCGAATTTGTGAAACTGTACCGCGGTCCGGCTCAGAACGAAGCAACGCCGGGTATATCGGCGCTGCTTTGCTTCCGCCCCGCGACGCAGATGAGCAATTCCATTCTCATATTCGAACACGGTCATGTTGGCGAACGCGAACGTGTCGCGATCGAAATGGAAAGAAGGCGGGATTGCGCCGACTGAGGTGAGCGAAGCGAGCAATGCGACAATTACGGTGAATCCGATTTTCATTGGCCTTTACCCAACAACAGATCAGGCACTCGCGCCGTCCGCCGATAATTCGGCGAAATTTCCAAGACGACGGAATTTTGCGTAGCGCGTTTCGAGCAACTGCTCCAAGGAGGTGGCGAGCAAACGCTCGAGGTTGCTACGGAGCGCTTCTCCTAAAACGGCGGCGGAGTTTTCGTGATCTCGATGCGCCCCTCCCTCCGGTTCTGGCACGATCTCATCGACAACTCCTAGCTGCAATAAATCGTGTGCAGTTAGCTTGAGCGCTTCGGCTGCTTCGGCCGCGTGCCGCCGATCCTTCCAGAGGATGGCTGAGCACGCTTCCGGGCTAATGACCGAGTAATAGGCATTTTCAAAGATCATGACATGATCGGCGACGCCGATGCCGAGAGCTCCGCCAGAGCCGCCTTCTCCGATCACGGCTGCAAGAATCGGTACCGGCAGTGTCATCATCTCACGAAGATTGACTGCGATTGCCTCCGCGATGTGGCGCTCTTCTGACCCGATACCTGGGTAGGCTCCGGGCGTGTCGATGAGCGAGATGATGGGGAGATTAAACTTTTGACCGAGTCGCATGATCCGCAGGGCCTTGCGGTAACCTTCGGGATGGGCGCAACCAAAATTACGCATCACATTTTCCTTGGTGTTGCGGCCTTTCTGGTTGGTCACTACGATACAACGTCGCTCGCCCAATTTGGCCAAACCGCATGGCATCGCTTTATCGTCGGCGAAGTGGCGATCGCCGTGCAATTCTGTCCAGTCAGTAAAGCAGCGTTCAATATAATCGAGGGCGTAGGGCCGCTCGACGTGACGAGCAATCTGGACGCGCTGCCAGGCGGTGAGATGGTCATAAATTTCGCGCCGGGTAAGAGCGATTTTGGCCTCGATCGCTTCGACTTCGTTATCGAAATCAAGCTCGTGCTCATCGGTGTGATCGCGGATTTCCTGCAAGCGCCGTTGTAATTCGACGATCGGTTTTTCAAAATCAAGCGGTTGCGGTTCCTTCACTTTAATCGGTAATGGTGACAGGGGTCTTCCCGTTGACAAGACTGCTCAATTCCTCCGTATCGCCGGCCGCCAGGCCGAGGCCGATCGGAGGCGGAGGTTGATCGGTGCCCGGATGGAATGCGTCTGGGATGGCATAGAGCGTGTAGCCCGGTGCCGCGAGGCGAATCCACCGCGTGCTAGTCGCGTATTCACGCGTGCCCAACCCAACTCGCTTACCGTTTTTCCATGCCATCACTTCGGCGACTTTGGTGTTAATACGCGGCGGTTGTTTCGGCGGCAATTTGGCCTCGCGGATGTGATATTGCTTGAAAAAATTACCATGGTTCACTAGCACGAGCAGTTTCTGTTTTGTTTGAATGAACATGGAGAACTCCGGATGCGAGACGAACAATTTGTCGCCGATATGGAGCATGGTGTTGTTCATGTTGTTCGTACGCATGATCAGCTCTGGGGTGGATTTCAGTTTCTGTGCAACCCGCGCGATCACGTCCCCCTTTTTCACGACGTATTCCTCCTTTTCGGGCGAGGGAACGGGCGAAAACAACAAGTCCACGTTTACTGCGCCGAGCAGATCCTTCGCTTCCTCGAAATGCTGGCTGCTGGGATATTTTTGAATGAACATGGCGAGGGCATCACGGGCCTCCACCAGTTTGCCTTCCTGCCGTAATTTTGCCGCCGCTTGAAATTCCGGCAGACTGATGTCCGGCACCGGGGTCGCAGGAATTTCGCCGCGCTGCTCTTTCTGAACCGCGATCTCCTGCTTAAAGAGAACATTGTAACTGAAGTAAGCGGCGCCGCCAAAAATGGCGAGCGCGAGCAGTAATGCGAAAAGCCACTTCATGCGGGCGATGGAAGATGCGCAATTTCGCGGCGGTGTCAGCCACGGCACGAGAGGTGTCGCGGAGGACAGACAGCAGCTTGAACCTCGCCGGCTAAGTCACTGCCACCATTGTTCGACTTCTTTTTCTTTCTCCGCTGGCCAGGTGTAATGGCACGAGTGGCAATAGAATTCCTTCGGGAAAATTTTCAGCGCGAACAAAATGCTCGCCAGCGCCGGCGTGAGGAATTTTCTCGTGAGCTGCGGATATTCAATATCGGACGAGCCGCATTGCGGGCAGCGCAGCGGCGTGCCGATTTCCGGATCGGATTTTTCCCATTCGACCATCAAACTCTGCGCCTTTTCAAAATCTTTTTCTTCAACTTTTACTTTCACGTTTGCCTGGGGCTTGGACATGAAGGCGACCCGCTGCAGGTGACCTTCTCCGATGATGTCGGCGCTGACACCGACTTGCCGTAATCGCTCCCGTAAATGCTTTGCCTTGGACTGTTCGTTAAAGGTTGCGATCGTCACCATGGTTGAAGGGAGCGGTTGCCGCGGTTCAGCAAACAACATTCACTGCGGCAGCGCAAGATTGGCCGGAGGAAACCATTTATAGAGCATCAAATAAACGAGCACACCGGTGACAGAGACATAGAGCCAAATCGGCATTGTCCATTTGGCGATGCGCCGATGCCGATCCCAACGGCGGCTGAACACCGGAATAAGGGTGAGGACGACGAGCGGGAGAGTTACAAATGCGAGGAGAACGTGGCTGATCAGCATTGTGAAATAGATAGTGGCGATTGCGCCGCCGGCGCTGAAGTGGGTAGAGCGTTCGCCGGTGTAATAATGGTAGATGAGATAACAGGTGAGAAACGCGCTCGATGAAACGACGGCAACAATCATGCAGGCGATGTGGCGCTGCCAAAAATTGCGCCGAATAAAGTACCAGCCGGCGCTGATGAAGATGGTGCTGATGAAATTTAATGAAGCGTTGACCGCGGGCAGATCGGTGATGCTCACGAGCTTACGATTTATCAGCGAACCTGGTCTGCCGGCTGATTGAAAATATCGCTGCCGCGAACGAAAGAATCTGCATGCCGATAGCTGAACTTCCGGAAGTCGCACACATTCCGCAACAGCGCCCGCGCTCCCTGGCCGGTCGAGTTGTCGTCACCATGATTCGTTTTCTGGCCATTCTTTTGCTCGGCGCCCTGGCCGGTGGCGGCTGGTATCTTGCGAAAAAAGGATTCGGCCAAAAGTGGCGCGGCTTGGTCGTGGAAGAGTTGCGCAAACATGGTGTGGAAGCTTCGGTCCGCCGACTCACACTCGATCCTTTCCGGGGTTTGGTCGCGCAGGATGTTCGGATTTTTGATTATAAAGATCGTGAAAACATCATCGGCCGGATCAGCCGGGTTTCGCTCGATGTGAATTACGCCGCGCTCTTGCAACACCAGCCGTTCCTAAACGGAATCGATATCCGCAATGCCGAACTGACTCTGCCACTGCCCGGCGGCGTCGATCCCAAATCACCTCGCGCCCAGCTAAAAAGGTTGAATGCCCACATCTATTTTCCTCCAGATCAAATCTACCTTAGCCAGGCGGATGGAGTTTTCTGCGGCATTCGCATCTCCGCCACCGGTCAGATGATCAAACGTCATGACTACAAACCTTCGAAAGAAGACACCGAAGCGGAGTGGCAAGCGCGCCTGACGATTTTGGAGCGAGTCGTTTCGGAGCTCAATCGATTCAAATTCCGGGCTCAGCCACGCCTTCAAGTAAAGTTTAGCGGTGATGTCGCGCAACTCGAGAACGCCCGTGTCGAAGCCACGCTCCGGTGCGACTGGCTCCAGCGTGGCAATTATCAAATCCGCGATCTGGCCCTGGTCGGTGAATACTCCGATCAAACCCTAAGCGTCACCCAATTCGAATGGCTGGACGACCTCGGTCGATTTTCGGGGAACACCGTTTGGCGACGATCGACCGGCGACTTGGAATTTCAAGCGCAGAGCACATTGAATGTTCGTGGGCTGCTCGCCAGTTTTGGGCTAGCCGGGGCAATCTCCGACTTGATTTTTCTGGCGCCGCCACGGGTCGATCTTTCGGGCAGCGCAAAAGTGGGCGAAGGGCAACCGAAGTGGCAGGCAATCGGTCGCGCCAGTTTCGAACGTTTTACCTATCGTGGAATCCCTTTCCTCGGTGGAAACGCGGAGTTCTCCTGGGATGGAACACGGACGATGGTCCGAGACATTCATATACGACATCAAACCGGAGAGCTCACCGCCCAGCTCTTGGATGCTCCGGAGGACTTTCGGCTTGATCTGGCCAGCACGATCGAGGCAAACGCCCTGCGCTCCCTTGCCCCGGCCGATATGCGCCAGTTCGTTGAGGAATGGGACTGGCCGCACGCTTCGACCGTCCAGTTGACTATCCGCGGACCAAGTCGCGACTCCGCAACCTGGAAAGGCGACGGCAAACTCCAACTTGATCGCGGACGGTTTCGCACAATCGGCTTTAATAGCGTGACGGCCGACATTCACTTTGGGAACGGTGCCGTGACCTACGGAAATTTCCGGGTCCTCCGCGACGAGGGCGTCGCGACCGGGACGATGACCTACGATTACGCCCATCACGAGACGCGGCTGTCGAATATCCGTTCGACGCTGCGGCCGACCGAAGCGATCTATTGGATCGATCCGAAACTGGCCAAAGCACTCACGCCCTACATTTTTCACCAACCGCCGACGGTAACGGCGGGCGGTGTTTACCAATTTCGCGGCGGGAAAAACACCCGGCTCGAGTTCAATGTCGATTCCCCTGGTCCGATGGATTATGTTTTTTTGGGTAAGACGCTGCCGCTCGATCATGTTGCTGCGAAACTCCTGTTTACCGACGATCGGCTTCAAATCACCGACCTAAACGGCGCGATTTTCTCAGGCACGGTCCGGGGGAGTGCCGACATTTCCCTCGCCCGAGAAGACCAACGTTATCGCGCAAGTGTGGCGGCTGAGAGGATCGATTTTTCCCGCCTGACCGATCTCTATTTCAAATACAAGACAGCCCAAGGATTCATGAATGGCCATTTCGAATGGACTGGCTCGGGGAGTGACGCGCGCTCGATAAACGGCAAGGGCGAGATTGAAGTTCGCAACGGCGACGTCTTCGCCATCCCAATTATTGGCACGCTCTCTGATCTGCTAGACAAAATGCTGCCCGGGATCGGATATCACGTTGCGCGCAAAGCGAGCGCAAGCTTTACCATGAGAGATGGTGTTATTCGCACACCTGATTTCCATGTCGACGGCGGTCTGTTCGGAATGGTTGGGCATGGCGAGGCGCAGTGGCTCGACAACAGGATCGATTTTGATCTGCGCATCGACGCCAGCGGAGCCGGATTCGTGCTTACCCCGTTCTACAAATTTTTCGAGTACAAGGCTGAAGGAAGTCTGAGTCATCCGACGTGGCGGCCAAAGAATTTTTGATGATCGGGCAACGCGGACTTCGGATCGCGGAATGAAAAATCCGGCCGTGCCGCGTCGTTCCTCAATTCGCAATCCAGTTCTCCTGGGTGCGCACATGTCGATCGGCGGCGGGGTCCAAACAGCGATCGAACGTGCATGTTCAATCAAATGCACGGCGATGCAGATGTTTGTGAAGAACAACATGCAATGGTTCGCACCTCCACTGACCGTGGGCGAGATTCGCGCCTTTCTCGACCATACTCAGCGCACGGAGCTAATGTCCGTTTTTGCTCACGCCAATTATCTGATCAATCTCGCCGCAACAAATCCGAAGTTTCATGCGAACTCAATCCGCGCGTTATCGGAAGAACTGACACGCGCCGATCAGCTTGAGATACCATTTTTGGTTGTGCACCCCGGGGCACACCTCGGGGCTGGCGAAGAGCTTGGATTGGGCAAGATCGTATCCTCAATCGACGAGGTTTTCGCCCGTCTCCCCGCTCTGAGAACTAAGATCGCGCTGGAAACGACCGCCGGTCAGGGTTCGTGTCTGGGCCACACCTTTGAGCAGATCGCGTTCATTATTTCAAACGCGCGAGAGCCGGAAAGAATCTGCGTTTGCCTCGACACCGCCCACGTTTTCGCAGCCGGTTACGATATGACAGACGCAGTCGCGATAAGAAAGATGTTCGCCGAATTCGATCGCGTCATTGGGCGCGATCGGCTGGCCGCGATTCATCTGAACGATTCCAAGACAGCACCGGGCTCGCGCGTCGATCGGCATGAGCACATCGGCAGAGGCCAAATGGGGCTGGCCGCATTTCGCTTAATCATGAACGAACCGCGATTCCGGAACATTCCCAAAGTGCTGGAAACACCGAAGGGCAAGGAGCTGCGTGAAGACACCGCGAATATGCGGACGTTGCGCCGGCTAATCACGACCGGCAGCGACCGGACGGGTTCGCGCGTTCATTTGCCGAAAAATGGCCGGTCGCAGCAAGTAGGCCGCAAGCAGAAGCGCTGATAAAGCCAGCGGACTGGCGTAAACGCCAAAGCGTTTCATCCCGCCGAACCAGCTAGCCATTCTGGCCAGCACTTGCAGGCCGTAAATCCCCGCGACCCATGCCGTTTCGATTGCACCGCCTCCTCGAACCAGAAGCTCACACACGATCCAGGCCGTGGCCGGTGCAATCAGCACATAGGTCGCCGATTCCGTTGCCGGCCCGAACAACGTCATCCAGCAGCATGAGAGGGAAAAGATCCAGGCAATCAGGGATTGGATGGGCCAGTGCCGGATCTTTCCAACAACAGCCACTACACCTATCGCTGCGCCGGCGGCCAGTTGAATCACTACGTAAGTCGTCGTCGAAAGCGGGACAAACCAGACTCGAAAGAGCAAACGCAGATCGCTGTACCATTCGGAAAGTGAGCGCGAAAGATAAAGCAGCCAATCGTTGTATTGATGGCTGACATAATCGATTCTTTGCAGCGCGAACGGCAAGGCCACTGCCACGATCAGGCAGAGGGCGAAGCGCCAAAGCAGCAGTCGTGGAAACATCACGCCCAACAGCAATGCAATCGCGAGCGGATAGATTTTAATCGTCGCCGCGATGGTCAAAACGATCGCGGCCGACATCCACCAGCTACGAATCACTGCCGCCACCGCAGCAAGCAACGCCCCGAGAACGAGCAGATTCGCCTGGCCGTTGTTTAAGTTCCCGAGCGAGAGTGGCAGAATCAGGAGAAAAATCAGTGGGCTTTTTTCGGACGCGAACTTGTCCGGAACCCCGGCACGGCAGGTCCAGCTTAGGGCCGCAAGAAAACAGAAAACGCTTAATAGTCGCCACGAAATGCTCGCCAGTTTCGCAGGCAGCCTCGCCATGGGCGCCATGGCGGCAGCGAACAATGGAGAATAGCGATAATCGAACTCGGAGTTTCGATAGAGATCCTGGCCGTTCAGCCATGCCTTGCCGGCATTCTGATAAACCGGAAAAAGATCCTGGCGGGAAGATTTGGTTAATGCCACGCGTCCGCAGACGGCGATAATGGCGATGCCCCAGACAGCGATAACCATTCGTCGGCTGAGGAAAAAGCGCTGCAGTCGAGCGCTATCCGCCACGAGTAACTTCACCCGCCAGTCTTAGCGCATGAACCCTGACTTTTCGAGTGCTGGCGGCGCTCTCGTTGCAGAAATTGCGCCACTGCTGACAATTAGGATATGGAACAAAAGATTGCCCTCGTCACCGGCGCCAATAAAGGAATCGGCTACGAAGTTGCGGCCCAATTAGCTGCGAGAAATTTCCGGGTCTTCGTCGGCGCGCGAAATGAAAAAGCCGGTCGTGAAGCTGCGATAGAAATCGGCAACGATGCCGCATTTTTGAAGATCGATGTGGCGGATGAAAAAGGTATCCATGCAGCCGCGGCGGAGTTTGCCAAGTCGGTTGACCATCTCGATGTGCTTGTAAACAATGCAGGCATTTTGCTGGAGGATGACGAGTCGGCCTTGGAGATTACGCCAGCTCTGTTTGAAACAACCCTCCGGACAAATACCTTGGGGCCGCTGTTCGTCGCGCGGGGATTCAAATCACTGCTTCAGAAGTCCAAGGCGCCGAGGATCGTGATCGTCTCAAGCGGCAGCGGGCAATTAACCGATGGCGCTGATGGGTGGGCGCCTGCTTACAGTATCTCCAAGACGGCTCTCAATGGTGTCACGGTTCAGCTCGCTGCGGCGCTGCCGGATTTCGCGATCAATTCCGTTTGTCCGGGATGGGTTCGCACCGATATGGGTGGTTCCAAGGCCACTCGCTCGGTCGAACAGGGCGCCGCGGGCATCGTCTGGCTGGCGGCGGATGCGCCACAGAATCTCACCGGCAAATTCCTGCGCGATCGAAAGGTGATTCCGTGGTGAAGATTAGTTGAGGAAGCGGATGGTCAGCGGATAACGATAGAACTGTCCCTCGCTCGCGCGAATCGACGCAATGATCACGAACACCGTGTTCATGATCCAAAGAATGATCAGGATCGGAATTCCGATTAGCACAATGCAGAGAATGGCAGCGATCGCGTCATAAATGAGCATCGAGAGCTGGAAATTGAGCGATTCTTTTCCGTGGGCGTCGATTTCCGGCGAATCGCCACGCTTGACCAGCCACACGATCAAGGGTCCCAGAAGATGACCGAGGAAATGGAAAAATAATCCCAGCAACGCGCTGGCGTGACACAGGACGCACCAAGTGCGGACCTCTGATGCAACTGGTGTGGCCGTTGGCTTTTGATTTGCGGGGAGTGGTGGAGTTTCCATGGGATTTAGTCTTTCACACGCTCGATGTGCGCGCCAAGTTCGCTTAGTTTCTCGTCGAGATGCTCGTAGCCGCGGTCGATGTGATAAACCCGGCTCACTTCTGTGATCCCCTCGGCCTTTAAGCCTGCCAGCACCAGCGCGGCCGAAGCGCGCAGATCGCTCGCCATTACCTGTGCGCCAGTGAGACGGTGCACCCCTTGAATCACCGCCGTCGGGCCTTCCAACTGCATGTTGGCGCCCATTCGTTTCAACTCTGCCACATGCATATATCGCTGCGGAAAGACGTTTTCCGTCACCACGCTAATTCCGTCGGTTGTGGAAAGCAGCGCACACATTTGCGCCTGCATGTCCGTTGGAAATCCGGGATACGGCTCGGTCGCGAGCTCGAGTGGCTTCGCCACGCCGTTCGGTGAAACCGTAAGGGAATTGGTTTTCTCCTCTACTTTGAATCCGCAGCCGGTCAATGCATTGGTGATCGCGGTAAGATGCTTCGGCTCCGCCCGATTGATTGTTACGGCTTTCCCAGCGATCGCGCCTGCGACCAAAAATGTGCCGGCCTCGATTCGGTCGGGAATAATATCGTGCTCTGCCCCGTGCAACTCCTTCACTCCTTCGATAATTAAGCGCCGTGTTCCGGCCCCTTCAATTTTGGCGCCCATTTTGTTCAGGAAATCGGCAAGGTCGCAAACTTCCGGCTCCGCCGCCGCGCCTTCGATCACGGTTGTGCCTTCGGCGAGAACGGCGGCCATCATCACGTTGTCGGTGCCGAGGACGGTTGGACCAAACTTTCCGCGCAAATTGATGACGGCGCCATTCAATTTTGGCGCGAAAACTTTGACGTCGCCTCCCTCAACACGCACCGCTGCGCCAAGAGCTTCAAATCCTTTCAGGTGCAAGTCGATCGGTCGATCGCCAATGACGCAGCCGCCGGGCAGGGCGACCGTCGCTTCCTTGCACCGGCCTAAGAGCGGACCGAGCACGCAAACCGATGCCCGCATTTTGCGCACGACGTCGTAAGGAGCGACCGAATCTGCTTTCTCTGCGGTTACGGTGACGGTGCCGCTAGCCCGTTCCACCTGCGCGCCGAGGTGCATTAAAATCTGCAACATGTAGTGCGTGTCGCTCAAGTCCGGCACCCGATGAATGGTGCAGGGTTCGCGCGTTAACAGGGTGGCGGCTAGAATCGGCAAGGCCGAGTTTTTCGAGCCGCTGATTTTGATCGAGCCGGCGAGAGCATTCCCGCCATGCACAAGAATCTTATCCATACCGGGCGAACAAAAAACGGGTCACACCTGAATAATCGTTTTTCGCCTTAATGTCGCTGTAATTCTTCTGGTGTAATAATTCGATCAAGCTCGTGTGCTGGCCAATCCCGGCCTCGAGCGCGAGCAATCCGCCGGGGCGTAGATGAGCCGGTGCCGCTTCGATCAGCTGACGAATGAGTTCATCGCCCCGGTCGCCGGCAAAAAGCGCGACTTCCGGATCGCGCAAAACTTCAGGCGCCAGATCGTCACGATCGAGTCTCGAAATGTAAGGAAGGTTTGCAACCATCGAGTCAAAGTTGCCAGTAATTTTTTCCAGTAAATCGCTTTGGACGAACTGAACGCCCGTCATTCCAAGCCGAGCGGCGTTGTCGCGCGCGAGTGAGAGCGCTTCCTCTGAAATGTCCGCCCCAACGATTTCAGCCTGGGGGAATTTGGTTGCGAGAGAGAGCGCGATGACACCGGTTCCGGTGCCGACGTCGAGAATTTTGGATTTCGGATCGTGGATTTCGGCTTGGAGGAACTCGACTAGCTGTTCTGTCTCCGGCCGCGGAACCAACGCGCGCCTGTCGCAGAGGAAAAGCTTTCCGCAGAACTCAACTGTTCCGAGCAAATGCTGCAATGGTTCGTTTTGTCCGCGGCGTCTGACAAGTTCGCGCAGCGGCGTCAGTTCCGATTCTGAAAGCTCGCGCTCAAACTCCAGATAAATGTCCAGCCGTCTCCGCCCTAGAGAGTGGGCAAGAAGATGCTCTGCGTTAAGTCGTGGATTTTCGATTCCGCGTTTTTTGAAATATGCCGTCGTGGATTGAAGAACGTCTAATACCTTCATCACAGTCAAAGCAGGTCATCCCGAGTGGCGGAGGCGGCGAGGGATCTCTCGAGATTGGAGCGCGTGTTCCGCCGACATAAGATCAGTCACCATCTTAGCGGATCGGAATCACTAATGGCGCCAAGCGCATCAGCTCGCCATCGACGTCTCTTTGAGTCGCTCCGTCAGATCCGCCGCCTGCAACGCGGCAATTATCTCCTCCAGATCGCCTTCCATGAAGCGATCGAGATGATAGAGCGTGAGCCCGATGCGATGATCAGTCACACGGTTTTGCGGAAAATTGTAAGTACGAATTTTTTCCTCACGGCCGCCGCTGCCGATCTGACTTTTGCGATGGGCGGCATATTTTTCCTGCTCCTCGCGTTGCTTCGCTCCGAGCAAACGCGATCGCAAAATGCTCAGGGCTTTCTCCTTGTTCTTCTGCTGACTGCGTCCGTCTTGGCAGCGCACGATGGTACCGGTCGGAATATGCAGGACTTGCACGGCTGAATCGGTCGTGTTCACACCCTGCCCCCCGGGTCCGCCTGCGCGACAAACCTCGATTCGAAGCTCCTCGGGTTTTAGCTCTAGGTCGACCTCCTCGGCTTCCGGCAAGACCGCGACGGTCGCCGTACTGGTGTGAATTCGCCCTTGCGCTTCCGTTGCCGGGACCCGTTGCACTCGATGGACGCCGCTTTCGTAGCGCAATTTCCGAAAAACGGATTCGCCGCTGACTTTGAAAATGACCTCCTTCAAGCCGCCGAATTCAGAGGGGCTCGACTCCATGTCCTCGATCTTCAATCCGGCAGCTTCGGCGTAGCGGGTGTACATCCGGTACAAATCGGCCGCGAAAATCGCCGCTTCGCTTCCGCCGGTGCCGGCCCGAATTTCAATGATTGCATCGCGGTTCTCGTTTTCCTCCGGTGGAAGCAAGGCAATCTGCACGTCACGCTCAAGGTCGGCGACGCGCCTTTCGAGTTGGGGAATCTCTTCCTGCGCCATTTGCGCGAGATCGCCGTCGGCGGAACTGGCCAGATCGCGATTGTCCGCCAACTGGGTACACGCCGCAGAAAGCTCGCTCCACTTCGCCAACAGCTCCTTCACGCCCGAATGCTCGCGCATGATCTCGCCGGCGCGTTTTCGATTTTCAAAAAGGCGCGGGTCAGCAATCTCACGTTCCAATTGGTCGAATCGCTCGCGTTTACGCTCGATCAGAAGATTGAAATCCATTGGTGCTTTTGTAGGCGCGGCGCTCTGTCCCCGCGTATGAGACGCCCGGCAGAGCGGGGCGGCTACAGAATTCAGCTAAGAGTGTTTGCCGCTACGCGTCGCCTTTGTGCTGCCGTAGCGGCGCGCGAACTTCTCGACTCGGCCGGCCGTATCGACGAACTTCTGTTCGCCTGTGAAAAACGGATGGCAGGCGGCGCAAATACCGATTTTAATATCACGCCGCGTCGAACGGGTGTGATAGACGGCACCACAGGCGCAGGCGATGTCGGTCTGGTAATACTCAGGATGAATGTCCGCCTTCATGTTCAAAAACGAGCGCTTAGCCTAAGCGCGATCGACCATTTTCGCAAGTGGGCACGCGGAACGACCCGCTCCTCGCCGCTTGGGAAAAGTCGCTACGGGAAGATCGTAATCGGCCAGCAATTCTGGACGCGCGCGGCAAGATTGCGCGCACCTTTTCTGGAATCGAGGAGCGCGCGCAGTTTTTTGGGCAGCAACTGAAATCGTTCCGGCCGGGCGAGGTTATCGCGATTCAAATCGGCAACCATCCCGACTGGCCGTCGCTTTTTCTCGCCTGCCTGCGTCAGCAAATCGTCGTTCTGCCGCTCGAACGATCCATTGCTGAAAAGGAACGCACTGCAGCTATGGAAATTTGTAGCGCCAGTGCGGTATTCGCGTCGGTACGGGGCGGCAACGGCGATGAAGTAGTGCTGCTGCGCGATCCAGATGTAGCTGCCGCCGTCCCCGGCGGCAGAGGGCCGGATGCTCTACCGCTAAAGATCACGGCCGCTCCTCATTGGGGGCTAAAGCCGCCCTCCCTTTTAAAACTGACTTCCGGCACGACGGCCGCCCCGCGTGTGATCCGCTTTCGTAGTGAACAATTGCTGGCCGATTCCGAGAACATTTGCCAAACGATGGGCATCACCCGGGGCGATTTGAATTACGGCGTGATTCCCATTTCTCATTCCTACGGCTTCAGCAATTTGCTGACGCCGCTGATCGCGCACGGCATCCCGATGACATTAAGCAGCGATCGCATGCCGCGAGCGATCATCGATGGCCTAGTCGCGACGCGCGCCACCATCTTTCCCGGCATGCCAGTTTTCTACCAATCGCTGTGCGAACTAAACGCGGGACCAGCGCTACCAGAGTTGCGGCTCTGCATTTCCGCGGGGGCACCACTCGGAATTGAGCTCGCGCAAGCTTTCCGCGCCCAATTCGGTCATGAAATCTACTCCTTCTATGGATCGTCGGAGTGCGGCGGCATTTGTTACGCGCGCGAACCAGAGCCGTTGGCTGGCTTTGTTGGCCAGCCAATGCAGGGCGTTGATGTCGAGCTGCTCGATCCTGGAAGCGCGTCGTCACGGATTCGCGTGCGCAGTCGCGCTGTCGGCGACGGTTATTTCCCCGAACCGGACGAATCCAGACTCGGAAAGGGAGTCTTTCTTCCTGACGATTTGCTCCAGGAAACGGCCTCTGGTTATCGGATTGTCGGACGCGTTTCCGATCTAATCAATGTTGCCGGTAAGAAGGTCAATCCAGCGGAAGTGGAAGCGGAGATCTTGCGTTACGGAGGAATTCGTCAGGCGATCGCGTTCGGCCGTCATTCGGAGCGACGCAATCAAGAAATTGCGGCGTGTGTGGTTGCCCGGGACGACATCTCCGAAGGAGAACTGCTCGCCCATTTACGGTCACGCCTGAGTAGTTGGCAGGTGCCGCGGCGAATCTATTTCGTCGACGCAATTCCGGTTAGCGAACGCGGCAAAACGAGCCGGCAAGATCTGGCACGCCGATTTGCGAGGGGAGCGTAGCTTATCGGCGAACGGAGCCGAGGGAGGTGCGGCCTGCAATTCATTGTAACGGACAGAACACCTTACGCGTACGATTGCCGGGTTGACCGCGTGCCCGACAACGATCAGGACCGACAGCGGCCGCGCGCTCACGACAGGCGTAGACGCGTATCGAGCTAGCGCAAGTCGGGAGCCGGTCCGAGAAAAATCCTTTTCATTTTGCGAGAAGCGTAATTTGTTAACAGAACACGCTGGTCTGCGGGCGAACTCCCGCGCCCGCTCTGTTTTCTGTGAACGATTCCGCAGTCTCACCTTCTCCCAGCTGGCAACGCCGGCGCATCGTTGTCATCGACGATAGTCTCATGCTGCTCAATTTCGTCCGGGAAATCCTCGAAGAGGCGAACTATGAGGTCATCACCGCCGCGACCGGGGAAGAGGGTTTGCAGGTGATCCGAGAACAGAAGCCGGATTTTGTGATTCTGGATTATATTCTGCCTGATTTGAAAGGTGACGAAGTGAGCCGCCAATTGTCGCAGGATGAGAAGACAGCGCAGATTCCAATACTTTATATGTCCGGCTTCGCTTCCGAGATCCAAGATGGAGAATCGCAATCCTCAAATGTCGTTGGATTCCTCGGCAAACCGTTCTCGGCTGATTTGCTCTTGAAAGCGGTTAATGAATGCTTGCCGCCGCAGATTTTAGACGAAAGTGTCGCAATGGAAGAAGGCACCACAAAATCCGAGTCCGCGATCAGTTCAGAGTTTGCCCATGTCATAGGACCGGAGGTGGAATCGCCGGAAGCTGTGGCATCGAGTTCGCCGATTTGGGGTGAGACAGCCGTCACGCCCACTCACAGCGAGTTTGGCGATTCCGCTTTCACCCCTCCTGAAGCAACGGACATTAATCCGTCATCAAACATCGAACCGTCCCCCGGTAGAGAAGTATTTTTCGCCGGCGACACGAGCTTCTTTTCACTAACTTGGGCCTTACGGACAATCGGCGCTGAAAAACTGACCGGTGTCTTGCGTTGCTTTTGGGCGATACAAGACGTGGAGCTGTTTGCCAGGGAGGGCAAAATCCTGCTCGTGACCACGCGGGATGCCGACGTCTACTGTTCGGAAGCGCCCATTACCCTTGTCAATGTTGCTGCCGACCGGGTGGAGGAGGCTCGGACACAGCAATCAGAAACGGGTTGTCCCTTGTTCCTTACGCTGGCGCGAGAAGATTTGATTCTGCGCGACGCCGCTTTGCAACTTGCGCAGCATTACGGCCAAAAGCTTTTCGCGCAATTGTGGACTGCATCGCGTGTGCGGTTGCTGTTTGAACAGACGACCGAAATCCCGGAGTTTGCCGATGAGGTCCCTCCGGAGGAGGACATTGAGCATTGGACGCTGGCGGCACTCCGTTTTGTCCAATACCAGAACGCCGTCGACAAACTTTCCTACGATCCGAGCTGGATTCCAGCTTACACCCGAGACGGATTTGAACGCGTCCAGAAGCTGCGCCTCACCGTAGCCGAGGCCCAGTTTGCGTCGCAGTTCAACGGCAGCCGTTCACTCGCGCAAATCGCGCGTAATCTTCGGCTCGATCTCAAGCTCGCGCGGCTCACCCTCTTTCGTTTTTGCGCGATGGAAATCGTCGAAGTCTGGCCTCCAACCACGTCGGAAACAGTCGAACACGGCGGTATTCTAAAGCGGTTCCGGCGCAAGCTTGGCTTGGGCGAGTAGGAAGCGGCTGAGCGGCCAGCATCAGGGGCGATGAAACACAACATCCTTGTCGTCGATATTGGTGGGACCCAAGTCAAACTCATGCTGTCGCCACGGGATGAACTAAAATTTGACTCGGGCGCCGACATGACGCCGCGCGATTTCGTGCAGAGATTTCACGAAACGACGGCGAATTTGAAATTCTCGGCCGTCTCGATCGGATTTCCGTCTCCGGTTCGCGGTGGTAAAATTGTGAAGGATCCGAAACATCTTGGCAAAGGTTGGGCTGGATTCAATTTTTCGCGGTTCCTGCGGAAGCCGACGCGCGTCATTAACGATGCCGCAATGCAAGCGCTCGGCAGCCATGTTCACGGTCGTTTGCTTTTTCTCGGTCTCGGCACCGGACTCGGAGCGGCGCTGGTATGGGGCAACAATGTCCTTCAGCTCGAGCTCGGCGATTTGCCCTACCGCAATCATCGCAAAATCGAAGATTTTGTCGGCAAAGATGGTCTAGAGCGTCTTGGCAAGAAGACCTGGCGTGCCGAGGTTCGTTACGTCGTCGCGCAGCTCAAGCTTTCCTTTATCGCAGATGTCGTTGTCCTCGGAGGCGGCAACGTGAAAAAGATGACTCGATTGCCCAAGGGTGTGGAGAAAGGCGACAACCGCAACGCCTATCTCGGCGGTATCCGTTTATGGGAAATGGATCGGAAAAGTGGAGAACCGCGCTGGCAAATTCTATGACCGGATTTTGTCACTAGCGCCGCCGCTTCGGTGTCGCTAGCCCTAGAACGTCACCTTTGCAGACAAGGGCATCGGCTACATTGGGCGCTTCGCCCCTGATCCACTCTTGCAGCCAGCTGCTCAACCGATTCCCGAAATCGCGCGGCCGTTCATCGAAGAAGTGCCCGGCCAAATCCACGCTGCGTTTTTGCAATTCCATTTCGCTTGTATCAATGACAGCGATCAATGCGCCTGCTTCCCGTTCCGATGGCTTTGAATCATTTCGCCGCAGGCGGTCTCCCAGGAAATGCAAATCGTGCGAGCGCCCCAGCACCTCGCCCAGCGAATTCAATTCATCAAGCAATGCACCGATCACCAACGGATTGGCCGGGCGCAGAATGCGCAGCTGATAAAGCAAGCGTTTCGTCTGACTGCGAAATTCATGAAAATTCTCCGGCGTCGGCTTTGCCTGTGCCAGAGTGAAGGCGTCCCGCGCGCACTTGTAGGCGCGCTGCAGAGCGCAGCGCAAACTCTTGCAATCCAGATCCTCAACCGGCCACTCCTCGACCTCTTTTTGCAATTTTTCGAGCCGGGCCGCTGCTTCTTTTTGCCAGCCGGCGAACGCCGCCAGAAAATGTTCCAGCTCAGCCAGGAGCAGCTCCTCCGTCTCGCGGAATGCCTGGTGCGATTGGCGCCAGGTGATCTCTTGAAGCTGACGGACCGTTTGTAAGCGCACTTCCGCGTCGCGCACATCTGAAATGAATCGTCCGACGTCGCGAAAAGAGCGATCCTGCTCCTTGAACAGTCCGTGGCCGATCTCGTCCGACACAATTCGTAGCGCTGCGCGCGCCTTTTTCAGGTGCTTCCGCGTCTGATGCACCGGACTGTCATCGACTTCCACTTCGCCGCGCACAACCTGCAGCGCATTCTCCACCTGCTTGCGACAAATCCGCCGCAAATTCGCTCCCAGCTCCTGATCACGTCGCAATTCGTAACTCATGCCATCGTCATTCGCGCGCCAGGCGGACATTACTGTAGCGCGATTTCCCGCTCACCTCCGCCGCGAACCAGTCCGGTGGCTGGAAGCGAGCGCACTCGCGCTCGTCGTGGAATTCCACCTCGGCGACAACGAGTCCTTCGTTGCGTCCGCGGTAAACATCGATCTCAATCGTATGTTTTCCAAATGGTACGTCATAGCGCGTCTTGGTCAGACGGCAGCCCGCCGTGGCGGGCCAGAGCTCTTCAAATTGATCGCGCGTGAGATCAATTTCAATCTCCTGTCGTGATAGGCCCCGGCCCCGTTTCACCGTTAGGGAATGACGCCGGCCGGCTTTGCGCAGGCGGATTTGCGTGCCGTCAGTCTTCACAGCGAGATAACCTTGTTCGATGGTGCGACTGTGAAAGTGGCGGAGATTCGGCGGAAGCCGTTTCAACAGAAATTTGCGTTCAATCTCACGCGGCGCCTTGCCGTTTTTAGATGCAGTGATCATCGCGGGGATTGCGAGTTTCTGTACCGTGGTTGACTCTGGCAAGCCCGTTTCGTCACGTGATTGAAACTTGGCAGACGCGGTGTTCGCGCGAGTTTGGCGGGATGCTACCGCGCCCTTGGCGAACGCTGTTGGCCCTCGG
>QHNU01000260.1 GCA_003218525.1 Verrucomicrobiota bacterium | reverse complement strand
TTCACAAACACAACGAAGCCATGCGCACGGCGCAACTGATCCAACGGCTCGCGGCCGGCGAAAATGTTGCACTGATTACAGATGCCGGAATGCCCGGCATATCGGATCCGGGGGCACGTTTAATTCGCGAATGTATCAGGAGTGGACTGCCGTTCACGATCGTGCCGGGTCCCTCTTCGATTCTTACCGCGCTGATCGGTAGCGGCTTCGAAACAGAAAAATTTTGTTTCCGCGGATTTCTGCCGGTGAAAAGTGGCCAGCGCCAACGCGAGCTTCGCGCCGCGGCAGAGCGCGAGGAGACCAGCATCTTTTTCGAGTCACCTTATCGCTTGGCGAAAACACTTATAGCCAGTGCCGATATTATGCCGGAACAGCGACTTTGCGTAGCGCGCGAACTCACAAAAAAGTTTGAAGAATTTCGACGTGGGACCGCCAGTGAGTTATTGGCATTTTACTCCTCGCGCCCGGTGAAAGGCGAGATCGTGCTAGTCGTCGAGGGATCGCAGATAAAACCTCGAAAGTCGTCGCTTTGCTGAGGCGGACCGCCACCGAGCGAAACGACTTGTCAATGGTGCCGCGTTGTGTCACTTTGCGCGGCTTTTTCCGCAGAAGAGAAGATTTTCCCATGGCATTCGCAATCATCAAGACCGGTGGCAAGCAATATCGTGTCGCGGAAGGTGACACGATCGATGTCGATCTTCTCGCGACCGAAGCGGGCAAGCAGATTGTTCTCTCTGATGTTTTGCTCTACGCCGATGGCGAAAGTGTGACTCATGGTGGTCCCATCGAGGGCGCAAAGGTGACGGCTCAAGTCGTGGAGCAGCGGAAAGACAAAAAAATCATCGCTTTCAAGTTTAAGCGGCGAAAAGGCTATCACCGCACAGTGGGCCATCGGCGCAAGCTGACCCGACTGAAAATCAAATCGATCAGCTTGGGCGGGTCGAAAGCGAAAAAAGAAAAGGCCTCCTAACAATGGCTCATAAGAAGGGACAAGGCAGCGTAAAGAACGGTCGCGACAGCGTTAGCAAACGGCTCGGGGTGAAGAAGTTCGGAAACGAACTTGTGGTTGCCGGGAATATTATTGTGCGCCAGCGCGGAACGAAATTTTTGCCCGGCAAAAACGTTGGCTTGGGACGCGATTACACAATTTTCGCTCTGATCGACGGGAACGTCAGGTTCGATCGCGCTAGTCGGCGGGTGAACGTCGACCCGGTGGCAAAAGAATAAGGCCTTGCTGCCATCTCTGGACTTAACAATGGCACGGCCATTGCGCTAAGATTGATCCTTCGCATGAAATACAAGACTTTCCTGCTTTTCGGCGCCCCGGGCAGCGGTAAAGGCACCCAAGGCAAAACGCTTGGCACAATTCCCCGTTTCTTTCATTGCGCGTGTGGTGATGTTTTTCGCTCAATCGATACTCGCACACCGGTAGGTCGCGCATTCTTGGATTACTCAAGCAGAGGCCACCTCGTTCCCGACGAGGTCACGGTCGAGCTTTGGAAAGAGGCAATCGATGCCGCGGTCGACGCTCACAAGTTCAAGCCCGACATCGACTTCCTCGTCTTGGATGGAATCCCGCGAAACATTAATCAAGCCGAGATCATGGACCGACTGATTGACGTGCAAAAGGTCTTTCATCTTTCCTGTCCCGATCGCGACACGCTTTTTTATCGCTTGAAGAAGCGGGCTCTAAAAGACAATCGCCTGGATGACGCGAACGAAGAAGTGATTCGCAAGCGTCTCTGCACTTACGAGGTCGATTCGAAGCCGGTGCTGCTATATTATTCAACGGATCGAATCACCACTGTTGACGCGACGCAGCCGCCGGCCAAGGTTCTTCTCGACATCCTGGCCAGCGTGAATGATGGCTTGGTGCCAAAAAAGCATGAGCCCGCCGCAGTCGCAGCAGCAGTTTGAGAATTTCACCGCATCAACGCTTTACTGCGAAAAGTGCCGAGCCACCATGCCGGTGCGCGAACCTGCCGGATAAGGAAATCTACGATTATCTGTGCACCGGCTGCGCGTCATCAGTCGGTTCGCGCGAAATCACGGCCGGCGAAAAAGTAATGGCGCAAACGATGACCGCGCGCCGTCCTCGCAGGCGCGCTTCGATCTCGTTGCCTTAGCGCGGATGCGCGTCGTTTTCATCGGCACGGGCGACATTGGCGTGCCGACGCTGCGGATGCTCCAGCAATCGCGCGAGCACGAACTCGTCGGTGTGATCACTCAACCAGACAAACCGGCTGGGCGCGATCAGCGCCTCAAACCGTCTCCAATCAAGCTACTGGTCAAGGACACCGTTGTTCCGGTCTTTCAACCGAGACGGATAAAGAGTGACGAAGCGATTTCGGAAATTCGCGCCAGGGCGCCGGACATAATCGTCGTGATGGCCTACGGACAGATTCTTCCCCGATCGGTTCTGAACGCGGCGCGAATCGCCTGTTTGAATCTTCACGCGTCGCTGCTTCCCCGATGGCGCGGTGCCGCTCCGATTCAGGCGGCGATCGCGGCGGGCGATCGGACAACGGGAATCACCGTAATGTACATGGATGAGGGGCTCGATACGGGCGATGTCCTTCTCAAATATGAAACTCAGATTGAGCCGGCAGACACCGCCGGCTCCCTACATGCTCGCCTGGCGAAGATCGCACCGGAGGCATTGACCGAGGCAATGGCACAGTTGAATCAAAATTGTGCACCACGCATCGCGCAAGAGAGTGCGCTTGCAACCTACGCGCCGAAACTCGAGCGCGAGCACGGGCGGATTAATTGGAATGAAGCGGCCGAAGTCATTGAACGTAAGATTCGGGCGTTCAATCCCTGGCCGGGGGCGTTCACTCAGGTTTGGGATCCAAGTCACAACTGTAACCGCGCATTAAAAATTTTCGCGGGGGCGGTCGTCGACAACGTCCACGTCAATCCAGGCACTGCGATTGCGTTCCCAGAACACGCGCTTGTTCTTGGAACCGAAAAGGGCGCGCTCGCCCTGGTGGATGTGCAACTTGAAGGATCGCGCCGCATGACGGCGGATGAGCTCGTGCGAGGTCATCCGTGGCTTGCGCAGAAATCATCGCCGGGAATTGCCGGGTTTCCGCGTGGGGAGCACGGCTGTTCGTAGTCATTTTCCTTTCCAACGAGAAAGATTTTGCGGCATCTTGGCGCGCCATGCAGAGCGAGATCGCCGTTTATAAACGGATTGTTTTAAAGTTGAGCGGCGAGGCGATGCAGGAACGCGGCTCGAAAGAAAACATCTCGCCGCAAGTGGTCCGTGGAATCGCAGAACGCGTGAAAGAGGTACGCGATCTTGGCGTCCAAATCGGTATTGTCATTGGTGGCGGGAATATTTGGAGAGGACTGTCGGCCGCCCATCGCGGGATGGATCGGACAACGGCGGATTACATGGGGATGCTGGCAACCGTGATCAATGGGTTGGCATTGCAAAGCGCCTGCGCCCAAATCGGCATCGAGACTCGGGTCCAGACCGCGATTGAAATGAAAAACGTGGCCGAGCCGTTCATTCGCGGCCGGGCCATACGGCATCTGGAGCTCGGACGAGTGGTGATTTTTGTAGCGGGTACCGGAAATCCGTTTTTCTCCACAGATACGACCGCTGCCTTGCGTGCTAATGAGATCGGCGCGGACATAATTTTTAAAGCAACCAAAGTCGATGGCGTCTATGACGCGGATCCCAATAAAAATCCAAACGCTAAGCGGTATGACCGCATCAGCTATGCTGAAGCCCTGGGCAAGCGGCTCGAGGTAATGGACTCGACCGCGTTCAGTCTGTGCATGGACAACAAAATTCCAATCGTGGTTTTCGATATGAATCAACCGGGCGTTCTTCGCGACGCAGTCCTTGGCCGAAAAGTCGGTACCCTCGTTTGCGATTAGCACCGGCACGCGCCAGAATTTTCCGATGAGCAGCGACGACATTCTTCTCGAAGCCGAAGTGGCGATGGAAAAAAGCGTCGATTACATGGTGCACGAGTTTGCCGCAGTTCGCACCGGTAAAGCCTCTCCCGCCCTGGTCGAGAATGTTGATGTGCAGGCCTATGGCTCGGCCATGAAATTGAAACAGCTGGCACTAATCACGACGCCGGAGCCGCGGTTGCTCGTCGTGCAACCATTCGACGCCGGTACTGTGCGAGATATTGAAAAGGCGCTCAGTGAATCCAAAATCGGCATTACCCCGTCGGTCGATGGCAAAATTATTCGGCTGCCGATTCCGGAACTTTCGGAGGAGCGGCGCAAAGATTTGGTTCGATCGCTCGGTAAGATGGCGGAGGAGGCACGGGTGCGAGTGCGCGCGAATCGGCGGAGTGCTCTCGATGAAGCAAAGAAATTGAAAACTTCCGGGCAATTGACGGAAGACGGATTGCGTGACCTCGAAGATGAAGTGCAAAAGTTTGTCAAATCGATCGACGATCATCTTTCGCGCAAAGAATCTGAAATAATGAAGGTATGACGGGCGCGGCACTCCTGGCCAAGAGAGTTCCGACGGTCAGAGACCGCCGCTAGAGACGGACCAAGTCGAGCAGGAACTGGCACCAGAGGTAGATCATTCCCCGCCAGGAATATTTTACCTCGTTGCCCTCTGCCGGCTTGAGGACGCCAGCGCCAACATTGTGCGCGATTTGTTCGCGTAGATCGCTCTCAATCGCACTCTGAATGGCCTCATCGTCGAGGGCATCCAAGCCGATGGTCTCGACCCGATTCCGGCGCAAGAAATCCCGATGACTTTGATAAAGTTGCCAAAAACTGTGATCCGCCCGTTGCCGATTGATCCGGTACTGCGGCGTGAGTTTTAAGCC
>QHNU01000259.1 GCA_003218525.1 Verrucomicrobiota bacterium | reverse complement strand
CGGACCTGTTCATGGCATTCACCGGCGCACCGGCCGAGGCGACCGCGAATAACCGACTCGCGGCTGAAGTTAATTCAAACCGCGTTATCCCACTTGCTGGGAAAACAACTTTGCGTCAGGTCCTTGTCCTTTATACGCGCAGCGAGATCCTGGTGACGAACGACAGCGGCCCGGCTCATTTCGCTTCCATGACGCCGATTCATGTCGTCACTTTGTTTGGACCCGAAACACCGGAACTGTTTGGCGCACGTTCGCCAAACACGGAGTTTTTGTACGCCGGTATAACCTGCAGCCCGTGCGTAAACGCCTACAACAACCGCCAGTCGGTTTGTCGCAACAACATCTGCATGCAAGCGATCACCGTGGACGATGTTTTTGAGAAAATTACGCGCATCTACGATTCGCTTAAAACGAATATATAACGCGACCCGAGGGAGCCCATCCCAATACGATCGCTGTTTGCTGCAAATGACCGTTATCCTGGTGATTCTCTAAACCGAAGCTGGCAATTCTATCTCGGCCTGCACAGGCATCCTAGAACCACGATCGGGATTGCAATTGACTGCAGCGGGATACTGGCAGGAAAATTCACAGGATGGCGGAACGGCAACCGCATTGGGTGCGACGACGCCGATGGCTTCAGATCGGCTTGCTCGTCTTAGCGTCATTCGTGGTGATCTTCGTGAGCTACAAGCAGCTGAACGTGGAACTTCTTCGCGCCGAGAGCGGATTTTTCCAAATGGTCGCGCATTCACCGCGGGAAACTCAGGCGAATTTTTTCCGCAGTTTTTGGACGACCAGCTCCCATGGCCATTACACACCCCTGGCATTCAGTGCCGAGTTCTTCTTCACGAAATGGGCAGGGATGCGCGGCAGTTGGTGGCGCAACCGGCAACTCGCGCTTGGCGTGTGCATGACGGTGGCATTGTTTTTGTTCGTCCGTGCAGCTCCGCTAATCGCGGAAAAGGTAACACCTATCGTCGCTTGGGCTGTGGCCGGTGGTGCCACGATGCTGATTATTGAACAACCCGTGATGCGCGAATTTCTTCAATGGCCATTTCACGTATTCCAGTTTGTTTGGATGATTCTTGCCCTCGCGCTTGCGACGGCATTGACCCGTCTGCCCGCCGCCCGACATAAAGACAAGTCGATCTACATGATCGCGGCGTGCGCTTACGCGTCGATGCACGTGCTAGGTCTTGGTCTCGCACTTGTTGTCGCTACGCTGGCGGTGTTCCTGACGATCATTCTTGGGACTCGTATCGGAGGGTTTGACAGTTTTCGATCGCACACGAAAGCACTTGCGATTGCCTCGGTAGCCTTACTCGCGCTCGCTGGTGCTCATACCGCCTGTATGTTCGCGTTAGCTGAGCAACAACCGAACGCGGAAACCGGTTACAGCTTTACATGGCGGCATTTTTTCGGGTTAATGGGGTTGTTCCCCTGTTCCATTTTGCTCAACATTTTTGGAAAACGGGATGGCCTCAAGTTGACTGCGGAACTGATCAGCAGCGCCTGGCCAGTAGGGTTGGTTTTAACGGCAGCGATCTTTGTCTTTGGCTATTTCTCTTTCCGGCGGGTACGCGCAGGATCGTCCGAGCGGCGAGATTCGGGGGCCTTGCTGGCGGTCTTCTCGGCGGTTCTGCTTCTCTCCATGCTAATCATGATCGCGAAACGAGAGTCAGATGAGCCAAGTGAAAGAGCGCTTTGTGATTATCTAAAAGGGGCACGTTACGTTTATCCGTTTACCGCTGCCTGGCTCGGTTTGGCCCTTTGCGCAATTCTGCGTGTTCCCGTACTCAAGCTGAAAATCTTGGGAGTGGCTTTCCTCATTTTTGGCTTTGCTGCGCTGGGTGCCGACCTCGAGTACGCGTCCGAGGTTTGGCCCCGGGTGGCGCCGTTACATGGAGCATCTAATCTTGAGATTTGGCGATATGTGCTGCAGATCGCTCGGGAAGCCCGAGCCGCCGATTTGCCCATTCCAAACATCCCTCTTCAGCGAATGACCGGTTTCGCTTTTATCGATGTAAAATTTTTCGAGCCTCTTCTGCGCGACGACCTTCACATCAGCGCCTCAAACCAATGCCATTTCATCGAGTGGGATCAATGCAACGACGAACGACGCACGGAATATTTCGCGAAATGTCCCTCGCTCTTGCAGTTGGCGCGGTTGCTTGATCTGAAGCTGGAAATGCGCACGACGAAAGACATTAATTCCGATTCAGGGAGTTTGTAACGAAACGCGTTCTATCGACACGACCACAATTTCGATTTCGCCGAACAGCCGATCAAATTCGGCATAGCCGCTCTTGCTGGCATTTCGAAAATAAATCGCCCTTCGCCAATCGACCTAAAATGAAACGCTTGTACTAAAGTGGCCAAATTTGGTATGGGCCGCCTCAGTCGTAATGCCGAGATGCGGGAGCTATTGCGCCGCGCTTTGACTCGCGCTGGATCAATTCAAGTCCCTGCGCAAAAAGCGCCAAGATAGATA
>QHNU01000271.1 GCA_003218525.1 Verrucomicrobiota bacterium | reverse complement strand
CGACTTTGACGTACTCGGTCGACGTGGGAATGTTGCGCTCGCCTGGCCCGACCCAGTGGCCGACCACGCCTGCGCCGAGCATGTCCGCGACCAACTCGTAGTGATGACCGTCCCACACAAAAAGCGTTGGACATGAACTGCCGCGGCGGTCTATTTCCGTAAAGAGTTGCTCGCGGTTGGCGGCGATTTCGATTTCATCCTGCAGAACGCCGGTGGGCCAGAGCATGCGGACGACATCGGCTTGCTTGGCTTGGCCAAGCCCGGCAATTATTTCCGTGGAATTCTGCCCGAGGTACCCCGAGGAGCCGTAAACCTCAAACTTCTGGCGGTTGGCGCCGGCAAAAACTTCTATTTTTGTTCCGATACCGCTTTTGTTGTCGTTTAAACCTTTCAGCGAGATGCGCAGCCAGTTGTTTTTGTTCCCGCCTTCGTTGCGCAGCAGAACCGCAGGGTCGTGGTTCTGGGTTATGAGCAGGTCCGTTGCGCCATCGCCGTCGTAGTCCCCGGTGATTATACTGCGCGGATCCTTCAATTGAATCTTATCGAGACCAACCTCAGTTGTGACATCTTTGAATCCATCCGGGCCGAGGATGCGGAAAAGGCGAATCTCGCCCTTTCCGGCTTTCGTTTCTCCGACAGCCGCAAGATCAACCCAGCCATCGTTGTCGTAGTCGATGGCGGCAACCCCGAAGGCGCGGACCCAATCTGTTTTTGGCAGCGTGACCGGTTCGAAGCTTTTACCGTGATTATTTCGCCAGAGCGTAAGGCCCGGAGCGCCCTCGTGAGTAAAGGCGAGATCCATCCAACCGTCATGGTTGAAATCAAGAACGGCAACACCCGCGGTCGGCGCGGGCATCGGTGCCGACCAAGGGTGTCGCGCGGGAAACTTCCCTTCGCGAGGATTTTCGAAAATAGTTGTCGTCTCTCCTGTCACCACCAGATCGATGGCGCGGTCATTGTTGTAATCGGTTCCCAGCGCGGCGAGACTACGCGTGTCTCCGGCGAGACCAATGCTTTCGGTTACGTCCGTAAAGGTTCCATTGCCATTGTTGCGGAGCATCAGGTTGGAATAACGGAGCGGTGCCGGGGGAGTCTTAGGGCTCGGCAGCTTGGACGCGGCGAAACCTGTGGTGCGCGTGACGAACAGATCAAGGTCACCGTCGTGGTCATAGTCGATAAAAGTCAAGCCCAAATACAGACCGTCGGAGCGGATCCCCGCTGCTTCCGTGACGTCATTAAACTTGCCTTTTTCGTTATGAAATAGCCGTATGCTTCCTCCGGTGCTGACGGCCAGATCCGTTGCGCCGTCATTGTCGTAGTCACCGGCCGTGCAGCTAACCACGCGCATGCCGGGATCGAGCCCCGCTTCACGCGTCACATCGGCAAATTTTCCGCCGCCCAGGTTGTGATAGAGAGCTACTCCGTTCTGTTTGTCTTTGGGAAGAAATAGATCAAGCCGGCCATCGCCGTCGTAGTCGAGGAAGCAAGCACCCGGCGCCTCCGAGGGAAGTGGCGCGGCTCCCTGCAGCGGGTTCGAATCAGGTCTGGTCCCAAGACCCGCTGCATCCGTCGTGTTGACGAATTGAACCTTAATCGCGGGCGGAACCTTTTCCACGAAGACCGGCGATTCTTCCGCCCGCGAATACTGCCCCTGCTCGCCATAAGCCAGACTCATGGGCGCGCCGATTTTAGTCTGCGTGATGTATTGGAAACGCTTGAGGTGCTCGCGGGCATGTTCGGTGTCGCCTGACTGCTGGTAGGCGCGCGAGAGGCCGAATTCCGCCGACGCGTGCAGCGGGTTCAGTTTGAGTGCGTGCTGGAAAGCTTCAATGGCCTGCGGATATTGCTTGGCCTGGGCGTAAACGCTGCCCAGGAAGTACCATGCATCGGCATCGTTGGGATCGATCTCGATGACGTGGCGAAATGCGTCCGCAGCGGCTTGCGTGTCGCTGGTATTTTTATAGAGCAGCCCCAAGTTGTACCACGCGTGCGGATCCCTGGGATCGCGCTTGACCCCTTCGAGGAGAATTTC
>QHNU01000110.1 GCA_003218525.1 Verrucomicrobiota bacterium | reverse complement strand
GAAACAAGACGGTAAAAGCGTCGGAAATGGCAGAGATCGATCAGAGCGGAATGCAGTTTGGGGAAGGCCCGCGCATGACTGCCTTTAAGGGAGAGCAGGCGATCACGAGCGCGATCATCGACCTGACTGAAGGCAAGAAAAACACGATCGGTTACGTCCTCGGCCACAAGGAACCGCCGATCGCTACGACCGCTGGGCAGGGACCAATGGCGCAGCCGGCGCCTGAGAGTCCCATTTCCGTGCTCAAGATGTTTATCGAAAACGAGAACATCAAAATTCAGGAACTGAATTTATTCAACGTGGACGCGATTCCAGCCGAAATGAGAACGATCACGATCATCGGCCCGCAATACGATTTCTCTGATCGCGAGATGCAGTTGCTGCGCGATTTCTGGAACAAACAGGGACGCATTTTGCTGCTGCTCGATCCAGCCGCGAAAACGCCGAAGCTCGACGCCTTCCTCAATGAGTTTGGCCTACGCGTAAATGACGATCGGTTGATGGCGGTTGTTCGAACCGGCATTCAAGAAATGGCGCGGGTGCGCGATGTCATTGGCCGTTTCCTGCCCGATTCGCCAATCACCAAGCGCTTGGCCGATGTCCGCGCGCCCTTTGTCGGCGGAACCTGTTCGCTCACGCTCGAGCGGGACCGCGTGCGCTCGGCCGGCATTCAATTGCAACCGTTGGTCCAAGCTGAAGAAGGTTATTGGGGCGAGGTCGATTACAATTCGGATGATCCGGCGAAGTTGCAGTACGATGCAAATCGCGACCATGGCGCGCCTCTCTACATTGCGGTGTCGGTTGAGAAAGGCGGGAGCGGGGACGAACGCGTGCAGGTGAATTCTTCCCGCATTGTGGTCGTCTCGAATGCCACTTTTGTGCAGGACAACGTCCTGCCTCAAGATCAGCAGGCGCTCGACTTCATGTCGGCCAGCATTAACTGGTTGGGCAGTCGCGAACAGTTAATCGGCATCGCCCCGAAAGTGCCGAGGACACTCACGTTCAGTCTCGATCAAAACGCTCTCCGCAATTTGCGTTGGATCATCCTTGTCCTCATGCCTCTCATACCGGCACTAATCGGGTCGGCCGTTTGGTGGAAACGGCGCGCCTAATTTTCCGATGAGACCGCGAACAACCATCGTGTTGCTCCTGCTTGTCGTCGCGGTCGGCGCTTTCATTAGGTTTTACGAGAGCAAACGACCAAATACCGAAGAAGCCAGCCGACGGGCCCAAAATGTTATCAATTTTGATCGCGATAAGATCGACGGCATTGTCATTCAAAACGGCGATGAGCGGATCGAGTTGAAACGGGTCGACAAGAAATGGCGGCTGGAATCGCCGGTCAAAGACTTGGCCGATAGCTCGGTCGTCGAGAGTTTGTTGTTCGATCTCGAGGATTGGAAAAAAGAGGCAACGATCACGGGCAAGGAAATGGAAGCGGACAAGAACAAAATGGCGGATTACGGCCTCACCAAAGCGAAGTTGCGCCTGAAGTTACTCGGTCCGCAGGCGCCTCCGGAAATTTTATTTGGTAACAACGCCGCGCTGGAAAACCGGATCTACGTCCGGTTTGAGAACGCCAAAAATGCTTTTCTTGCGACCGAAAATATCAAAACCGCCATCTTGAAGAAGCCGGAAGACTTCCGTGATCGAAAACTGACCGATACGATCGCGACCCAGATCACGCGGGTGGCATTGAAAACGCCGGCTGGCGAGATGGAGTTGCAGAAACAGGGCGAACATTGGCAGATCGTGAAGCCGCTGCGGGTGCGGGCCGACGACCAAAAAGTGAATGATTTGCTCGCGCAGATCACAACCAGCCGGATCCAGCAATTTGTGGCCGATGATCGTGGTGATTTGCATCCCTACGGATTGGCTGAGCCGAGGGGAACGGTCACGATCTTTACCGCCGATGACAAACAAGGTCAGCTCTTGCAAATCGGCGGCGTCCCCGAAAAAGCGAAGGACCAGGTTTACGTCCGCTTCACCTCACGAAATTTCGTCTACACATTGCCGAAGAAAATCGAAGAGGTCCTAAATACGAGACCAAACGATCTTCGGGATCGGCACCTGGTGCGTTTCGACGAAAACCAGCTTGATCGCATCACAATCGACGCGCCAGGAAAAGACAAGACGGTGCTGGCCCGCAAAGGCGAGGTCTGGACGATCGCCAATCGGAATAATGCAGCCGCCAATGCTGGTGAAGTGCGGCGCCTGATTGATCTCATAGCCGGCGAACAGGTAACTAAATTCGTGGAAGATGTCGCATCCGACTTGCCCAAGTACGGACTCGATAAACCGCAGCTCACCGTCACCCTAAGCTCATTCGCATCAGAGAACACGGCTGAGACCAGCGCGGGGGAACATCCAATGGCGACGATCGCTTTTGGCAAAATCGATGGCGAAAATGTTTATGCACGCGTTGGAGATGAGCCATTCGTGGTGACGGCGCGGAGGGCTATGCTCGACAACATTTTTTCCAGCCCGCTCCAATGGCAGGAACTTGCGATCTTCAAGTTCAAGCCGGAACAAATCCATCGCCTTTCAGTCATTACCGATCACGAACTAACGATCGGGCGGGGTCCGAGTAATCAGTGGCAATGGGTTGTTGGTAACGGGCTGATCGATACCGGGAATGTGCAATCGTTGCTGAATACGCTCGCATCTTTACGAGCTGTCCGTTGGGTAGGAAACGATGTGCCCGCGCAGGCCTTTGCGAGACCGCAGTTGATCGTCACTTTCACCACCTCATCCGATGACAAGACAGTGCACAAACTCCTTGTCGGTAGCCCGGCAGCCGACGGCATGCCGCTCGCGCACACCGATGAACGGGAAGGTACCTTTGTTATTAACAATCCCGATCTTAACGCGCTGCGACTTCCGCTTGTGCAGACGCCCCCCGCTTCGCCGACAGCGAGCACGCCTCCTGCCTCGCCGCTCCCAAGCATCTCACCTTCCCAACGGGCGAGTCCGGGCCGGACCGGCGGAACCTCGATCGCCCCAACCTCAGCAACACCTGGACCCTAGCGGACGATTCTTTTCACTCGTTACGAGATCGACTCTCAGAGATAGCCGCTGGTGCGGGCGTTTTGTCATTTCGAGCGGAGTCGAGAAATCTCTGAATATTTGCCGACCATTTCCGGTGCGAAGTCATGCAGGGATTCGTCGTTGCGATCAATTTGAGGGTTGAATGTTGCACTGTGCGCTGTCCGCAGCGCATCCGAATCCGTTGCCGGCTGGGACGCTTTGTCGGAGAGCGCGGCTTATACCACCCCTGTTTCGGCGGTGTAGAGTGTGACGATTCCGGCCGTTAGCGGAGTCGCTGTCGTATTTGTGAAGCCATTGGCTTCGATCAGATCACACATCGCACGACTATTGGGAAAGTTTTCGATCGAAGCCCCAAGATACTCATACGCCGTCTTGTCGCGGGTGAGGACTGCGCAAACTCGAGGCAAAATACGATGCAGGTAAAAACGATAAACCGCCCGAATTGATGAATTTTGCGGCAGCGAAAAATCGAGTACGAGCAAATGCCCGCTCTGTGTGAGAACGCGACGCAGTTCGCGCAATGCGCCTGCCCAGTCTCGCATGTTGCGCAATCCAAAAGCGATTGTGACCGCGTCGAATGATTGGTCAGCCAAGGGCAATTTCAAGGCGTCGGCCACGATTGCATCGCGCAAGCCCTTTCGCCGGGCAACTGCCAGCATGTCGGAAGAAAAATCGACGCCGGTCACCTTCGATGCCGGAAGCTTATGTTTTAATGAAAGGGCAAGATCGCCGCTTCCGGTTGCGACATCGAGAATGCAAGGCGGATTCCACTTCACCACGATCTCTGTTGCTCGCCTTCGCCACAAAAAATCGCAGCCGCCGCTGAGCACATGGTTCGCGAGATCATAGCGGGTAGCCACCCGGTTAAACATCTCCCGAACGGTGTCGGGATCACGCGAGTGCGCAATTTGTTCAGGCCAATTCAATGGCCGGCGTTCGCTCAAATTGAGTCCGCGCGCAACTAGCGGGCTTAAATCCGGCAGCAGAACACCGGGCTCGACCTCAAGAACGTCTCATCCTGCAAAGGCATTGGCGCCGTCACCTCCGATCATTTTAATTGACCGGGAAAGGGCTTGGCCCGCGAGCAAAGAAGTTGTACTTGAGGACCGCGTAGAAGGCCCGCACCACGTCCCGCCATCGCATTGCGACACCTTCTTTTCCGTTATGGCTGTCGGCACCAACACCCACTTCGCAAATACGGTAGCGCGCCCGCGCCAGTTTGGCTGTGATTTCCGGATCCATGCCAAAACGCTGCTCGCGCTACTGAATGTTTCTGATAATCGAACCGCGGAACGCATTATATCCGGATCCTATGTCAGTGAGCTTCGTATTCGCGCACACGTTTGATAGCAGGGCGAGCAGTTTCGTCCCGATCGGGCGATGGTATCTCGCTGATCAAAGCAAGGGATAACGATGGAGACTTTCATCGAGCTGATTTTGATAGAGCAGAACGTCGCCTGGTCGTTGTGAACCGAGCGATCGTGCGGCTCCGTGAAAGAGCAAGAGACGAGCTTTTTTTGCGAGCGGAAGTATGGACATTTACCTGTGCCGCCTCCGACTAAGCAACGTCATATTATCCACCTCGATATGGACTGTTTTTACGCAGCGATCGAGGTGAGGGATCGGCCAGCCCTCCGTGGCAAACCGGTTGGTGTTGGCGGTGCGCGCGACCGCCGGGGCGTGCTCACAACCTGCAATTACGAGGCCCGGGCATTCGGCGTGCATTCGGCTATGCCAACTTTTATGGCGCTTCAACGGTGTCCAAAGCTCATTGTATTGCCAACCCGCTTCGACGTTTATCGGAAAGAAGCGGCCGTTATTCGCGAGATCCTCTATCGATTTACTCCGATAGTCGAGACGCTTTCACTCGACGAAGCCTATCTCGATGTCACGGCCCAGACAACCCAGCCGGGTTCGCTCGCCCAGGTCATTCGCGATCTGATTTTTCGAAGAACAAAATTAACGGCCTCGGCCGGAATTGGCCCGAACAAACTCGTCGCCAAGATCGCTTCGGAAATTAACAAACCAAATGGCCAGTACGAGGTGCAATCAGAGCAAGTTTCCGATTTCATGGCGCCGCTCCCTGTGCGGAAACTTTGGGGGATTGGCGCTGTGACTGAAGAGAAACTGCGACAACTCGGCATCCAAAAGTGTGCGGATCTTCAACGTTTCGAACGCGCAGAACTTCAGGAAATGTTTGGGAAGTTTGGCTGGGAATTATATGATCTCTGCCGCGGGATTGATCGTCGACCGGTTGAGCCAAATCGGCCTCGGAAATCGCTGAGCAACGAAGAAACATTTGCGACAAATCTCGCCACTCTGGCCGAATGCGAAGAGAAGATGGCTGAACTCTTCGAAGAGCTTGCAGCCGAGTTGGCCCAAAAGGCGCCTACGCGAAGTGTTCGAAGCGTTTTTGTGAAATTGAAGTTTGACGATTTCACACGCACGACAGTCGAGCGGGCCGGCTTTAACCCGACGCTTTCAAGCTATCGGCAATTACTGACCGAAGCCTTTGGTCGAGCGGACAAGTCCGTTCGATTAATGGGCGTCGGCGTTCGCTTCAATGAATCGAGAGGAGGCGCAGAGGAGCAGCTGTCACTTTTGTGATTTCGAAACGCCCATGAAAAGAAACTGCCGCGGTAGGCGTGTCGCCTGCGAGCTGCCAATTGCAGCCGGTACGGCCGCCTCTACAGCGCTGCGTTGGCGCGCGTCGACTTTATCGCATTGAGCGGATGGCGTAGGAAAGCCACCGCTGTTCTGGAGGCGAATTAGTCCGATCAGCGCCTCGGATGTCATTCGCTACTCATTGAATGCCTCTGCTATATGTCGATACCCATGGCGAGAGCCCCTGGGATATCCTCCCAACCGCAGCGATGCCAGAATGCGCGACCGGAGGCATTATCCTTGGCGACGAGAAGGAGCGCGCGTTTTATCCCTGACTCACGCAAAGCATTCAAACACTCCTCAACCAAGCGCTTACCCACGGCCTGGCGTCGATACTCAGGTTCAATGGCAAGGTGATAGATCAGACCGCGACGACCATCGTGACCGCAAAGAACGGCGCCAACGATTTTCGTTCCCTCCTCCGCGACCCGGCTGACGCCCGGATTATGCAAAATGTAGCGTGCGATTTCTTCTTTCGAGTCGCCTTCTGCCACCTCCACGCCTTCTACCCGGCGCCACAGTTCAACCGCGGAATCATAGTCCTCGATGCGAAATTCTCTCGTGGTAACCATTGCTATCCTTCTGCAGGGAGACTTCTGTGCTCGCCCGGTTCTACCGGGGCATTGGCAAGGCACGGCGACAGAGCGCCGTGGCTACAAGCAACGGACCTAAAGAGCGGTTTAATGATTTATTGAACCCGGACTAATACGATCCAGCTCGCGTGAATACAGTTCATTATGGGGAAAGCGATCGTGCAGTTCTCTCAAAATGTCAGCGGCCTGTTCCGGCTTTTTGTCACGCAATGCTGCCACCGCCAGCAACAACTTCGCGAATGGCTCGAGATAATAACCGTGGAGAGCAGTCATCCGAAGCTCTTCGAGGCCTTTTTCACGGTCGATTCTCGACCCGGTAAATCTAAGCAAAACACGCAACGGAGCTGGCTTCAGGCTCAGCAGATAGTTTTCAATGCCGGATCCGAGGTAGGCATCAAATGCGTTCGGATCCACTGACAAAAGTTTTTCGGCATAGGAGTGGCCTTGTTTTGTATAGCTCAGCGCGGTGAGATTTTGTTTGTTCACCAGCGCGGCATAATCCGCCCGCAGACCTCGAGTCAGCGTTTTTACAAACAAAGCATTCCCGTCAGCGGGTGATGTCTGAAGGGTGAAATCGGCCAGGCGATCTGCCCGATCGATTTGCTGACTGAAATGCAGCCTCACCTGTGGATCCGGCTGTAGTTTCTTCCGGGCGGCGAATTCCGCGTCGTTGACGAACAATTCGGATTCGAGCACACCCAAACGCGTCAACTCGGAGAAAAGATCGGCCGCAGCGTCAGACGCGGGTCCTAGCGAATCGGCGGGATGGTTTTGCGCCCATTGAACGAAGATTCGGTGGGCCTCATCGAAATCGAGGTCGTACATCTTCAGCCACCCGTGATAAATCTCTTCCGACCGGGGAAGAATCGAGCCCGTCGCAACGGCGGGTGAGATGCCGGTGATGGCGCTTAAGAGAGCGGCGGCGAAAACGCTGCTCATAAGTCCCCGCTTGGATGAGGAAACGCTATTCACATTGTACGGCATGCGCTCGGGGACGTTGAAATCGCTTGCGACTATAGAGGGAGCAATCATGCTCACGAGAGGACTCGAACCTCCACGGGTCGCCCCATACGGTCCTGAGCCGTACGCGTCTGCCAATTCCGCCACGCGAGCCTAAAGGCGGAGGTAAATTGCTCGTCGCATCCGCAGGCGCAACTCCAAAGTCTCACCGACCGCGCCGCTTTTTTCGCGCGCGTTGTTCCACGGCGTGCGCCTTTCGCGCTTCGCCTAATGACCGTAAGAGATCGGCATAGTTCGACGCAACAACCTCGTATTCCTGAGGAGGTTTAGCCGTTACTTCTTCCCAGGTTTTGAGTGAGGCCCGGTAAAGTTCTGAGGCGCGCTGATAATCCCCGCGCGAATGGTAAACGACGGCCAGATTACATTTGGATTGCGCGATATCCGGATGATTCGCTGGCAATGTTTTTTCCCGGATTGCGAGGGCGCGGAGATGGGTTTTCTCGGCTTCGCTAAATCGTTTCTCGTTTGTATAAAACACCGCGAGATTGTTCAAGACCGAGGCAACGTCGGCATGCTCCATCCCGAGATGAGCCTCATAAATTCGCAAAGCATGCAAGTAGTAAGGCTCCGCTGCTTTGGCGCGGCCAGCTTTACGAAACAACAGCGCCGCATTGTTCAAGAGAGTCCCGAAATCCGAGTAGGGCAAACCCGAAACCTGTGGCGCGGCCGCGATCGCTTTTTCATAAAAGCCGAGCGCCTCCTCCTTCTCCCCCAGCTCGTCGCAAATCCGCGCCAGCCGGCGGGCCGACCGAAACAGCGTCTCTTGGTCGGGCTGGTCCATGCCTTCAAACAATCGATGCGCATTTACTAAATGCGATTTCGCGGCCGTGCGATCGGCGTTTTGGTCGTGCAACAGCCCAAGCTTTTCGTAACTGAGCGCCAGCTCGATTTGATTGGCGGAAAATGTGCGTTTGGCAACTTCCAACGCACTTTCACCCACGCGAATGGCTTCCGGTAGCGAGTTGGTCGCGCATAGTGTGT
>QHNU01000249.1 GCA_003218525.1 Verrucomicrobiota bacterium | reverse complement strand
TGCCGCGTAGCAGCGAGCCAGCCCATGACCTCACCGGGCTGAGTCTCGAACAGCTCTCTAATCTTGATATCGTCCAACCCAACGTGCTTGGGGGCCACACGCATCCGTCGGGCGAGATTATGTTTGGCTACGGCTATATGCATATGCACATGTCCGGCATCTACCAAGGCACGCGGGAAATTTCTCCTGCGGAGGCTTTCGCCGACGGCTTTTCCACGGTTCACACCAAAATGGAAATGGACATGCATATGTTGGACGTGATGTATGCCCCCACGGAACAGCTCACGTTAATGGCCATGCTGCCATACAAGCAGGAGTCCATGTTGCACCTCAGGAGCAACGGAACGCGCTTTATCCAAAGCGCCGAGGGCATTGGCGACCTCGAAGTGATGGGTCTTTACACGATCTTTGGTGACATCCGCAAAGGTGGTCATCGCTTGATCTTCAACGCGGGCATCAGTTTTCCCACCGGCTCCATCGACATGAAAGATAATGACGGGGGCGGTCCGCACCGCCCGCTGGTTCTCCTGGAATACCCAATGCAATTCGGCTCCGGCACTTACGATCTCATGCCGGGCCTAACTTATCTTGGAGACGCCCAGCGGTGGTCTTGGGGGGCGCAAACAATCGAAACCGTTCGCCTCGGCCGCAACGACCATGGTTATCGGTTTGGCAATCAGTACCGCGTTTCGGCATGGACCGCTTATGGCGTCACCGATTGGTTTGCTCCGTCGCTTCGTTTGGAGGGTAACTGGTGGGAGGACGTCATAGGTTCCGATCCGGGGCTCGCTAACAATCACACGCCCGAAGCTCGACCCGACCTGCGAGGCGGACGCCGCCTTGACCTGTTGTTCGGCATCAATTTTTACGTCCCGACAGGGCTGCTAAAAGGAAGCCGCCTGATGCTTGAAGGCGGCATCCCGGTTTACCAAGACCTGGATGGGCCGCAACTCGGCACCGCCTGGATCCTGAGCGCGGGTTGTACTTATGCGTTTTGACGGAACACTCTTGAACCCAGTTCGCGGGTCCGCTTCCTTGAAGCGGTTTAGTTCGGGAATGTGCGCCCGAGTCTTCCTAGTTTTGTCCTTCGCGGCTGCGCTTTCTCTGGCACCTGGAGTTCGCGCACAGAGTGCGTCACAGCGCGAGTACGAAATTAAAGCCGCCTATCTATACAACTTCATCAAATATGTCGATTGGCCCAGTTACGGCGAAACTATCTCGATTGGCGTGTTGGGCAACGATCCGTTCGGGACGGCACTGGCTCCGCTTAACGGCAAGATAGTCAAAGGCCGGCGACTCGTCATCAAACACCTCGACTCAGTGCGCGACGCGCAACAGTGTCAAATCATCTTCGTCAGCTCCTCGGAGAAACAGCGGCTACAGGAGATATTTGAAAGCTTGAGGTCTGCGCGTGTTCTAACCGTTGGCGAAACGCAAGGCTTTGCGGACGGAGGCGGCATCATCAATTTCATTGAGGAGAATAACAAAGTTCGATTTGAAATTAACGCGGAGGCGGCGCGCCGCACCGGACTGAATATTAGCTCAGAATTGCTCAAACTAGCGAGATTGGTAAAATCATAGCTCGGGAGCGGATTGCCGGCCTTCCGACAAACAACGATCAAGCGCAAGCTCATCGCGCTGATCATGCTGACGAGTAGCGTCGCCCTGCTGGTGGCGTTCGCATTGATGATCGTGAGTGATTACGTCTCCTTTCGCTCCGGAATGGTGCGAGATCTTCGCACGTTGGCGGATGTGATGGGCACCAGCGGCAGCTCGGCCCTTGATTTCGATGACGAAGAATTTGCGACAAAGACTCTCGCGGGACTTACGGCTACCCCGAACATCACCACTGCGGCTATTTACACCAAGGATGGAAAAGTCCTCGCGAGCTATCTTCGCGACAAGCAATCCGAATTGCCTCCGGAAAAGCCCGGCCCCGAGGGATACACATTTAAAAACGCTTATTTCACTTTTTTCCGTCCGGGCTACCTGAATTTGTTTCATCCGATCAGAAGAGGCGGAGAACGGATCGGCAGCATCTACCTGCAGTCCAGTTTGCAGGAAATGAACGCGCGTTTGGCACGTTATGCCGGACTTGCTGGCGCAATTGTTTTGGGCGCAGCCTTGATCGCTTTCCTTTTCTCATCGCGGCTTCAGCGAATTATTTCCGGACCGATTCTCTCTCTCGCGCACACGGCAAGGATTGTTTCCGAGCAAAAGAATTATTCCGTGCGAGCGGAAAAGCGTACCGACGATGAGATCGGTTTTCTAATCGACCGGTTCAACGAGATGCTCGCCCAGATCGAGGAGCATGAAAAGGAACTTCGAGAGGTAAATGAGCAACTGGTGCAATCAGAACAGCGAGCCCGTGCTGCCACTCAGGCCAAAAGCCACTTCCTGGCGAACATGAGTCATGAGCTGCGTACGCCGCTCAACGCAATTATCGGATATAGCGAGATGCTTCAGGAAGAAGCGCAGGATTCGGGTCAGGAGAGTTTTATTCCCGATCTCAAGAAGATCAACCGTTCCGGGCGGCACTTGCTCGAACTGATCAACGACGTGCTCGATTTGTCCAAAATCGAAGCGGGCAAAAT
>QHNU01000248.1 GCA_003218525.1 Verrucomicrobiota bacterium | reverse complement strand
CGGACAAGGTCGTTCCAGCAGGAGCGTCAATACCATAATTCACCGATTCGTTCGTCGTCAGATTTGTGAACATCGCCGTGCCGTGAGTGTTCTCGAACGGCGAACAGACCGTGCAGGAGACCTGATCGCCGGGCGACACGCCCAGACTTTGCACGATCCACGGCAATCCGAACCATTCGGTCCAGACGGAATACGTCGTCCCCGTGACGAGGCCGCCCGACACCGTCACTTGTGAAAGTGTGCCGGCCTGCAGAACGTCATTCGTGCCTTTCGTTCCGTCCAGTCCAACCCAGACGGCACAAATGTATTGCCCGTCGGTATACTTCGTCCCGTCCCATGCCGATGGCGGTGGCGAGACACTCGGCACCGTCCACTGCCCCGCGACCACCCGCAGTGTCTCCGTCGCGGGCTTATTTACGTAGGCACCGCACCAATTCGTGCTCGTTTCGGGCAACCAGAGCGAGATGCCCGAATCAATGAACCGTTTGAGCCACGAATCGAGATACGGATGAAGCTTGACCGGAGTTATATCGAACAGGGAGCGATGGTCGCGGAGTTTGCTTCGGTGAAATTTTTCCGCGGGGAGAAATGCGGGCTCGATGAAACGGGGACGCCGCTGCGCGATTTGGTCCCAGAGCAACTGCAACTTCGGGTGCGTCTCCGCATTGGGCCGTTTGGGAACTCCGTGGAGCAATAGCTCCCGTGCCGAAGCCTTGCGTGCATCGAATCCCTCTGGCGGCAGTCGGAAGATTTTGAACGGATGATCTCTTTTATGAACTGCCGGCTTCTTACGACGAGTTGTCTTTGCGCTCATGACTGAATGAAAACAAGATGACCCTCAACCCTCCTTGGACCATCTATCAACAGTCCAAAACCCGTGAAAGAGTTTCTACGAAGCCCCACCTAACTTGTCAAACAAAACTTGTCAGATGATATTGGCGATAAGGATCGTGTCTTTGCTGGCCACAAGGATTTCACCTCGTGGGCTTCGAATAGGTCCGCTTGGAACCGTATTCCGGCGTCCGCGACGGTTTGTCGAAGCTTTATTTTTACGGCTCCAGCGCCCGTGTTTCTTTGCATAGAATCGCCGATTCAAGTTCCACGAAAGCGCTTAGCTTTTCATCCGCACGCGCAACAAAGCGCCGATTGTCGTCGCGATGTGCATCCGCAACAAACATTGTTCGCCCGTGCGGATCCACGCTATGAAAAGCAATGTTTCATAGGGGCAGCGCGTAGGGGAGTCGAAGCCGATTTCAACATTTCGCAAATTCGCGCGATTCCGGCGGAAACTTGCGGCAATCAGCGCGTTAACTGCGTTCTCTGAAAATGGACGCTTTGCACGATTCGCGCAGAATTATGCAGTTCAAGTGTCCGAATTTGTCCGAAAACGTTTCTCGCGCGTAAGGCGTGACGGAAATTGGGTGGGCGCAGCCCGCAAAAGTAACAACGGCGTTACCTTTCCGATCAATTCTATCTTTTCCAGAGCCGCAACTTTCGAATCCCAGTGGGTTTTAATTGTTACAAACCCGTAAAATTATGAACTCGAAAAAATTGATTCTCCTCAGTTGCGTGGTGCCGTGCGTTTTCGTGGTCTCGACTGCGACGGCGCAGATGAGGGGGCACCGTGCTGCGACAGCGCAAATGCCGATGCACCGCGCTCCCATGCTAAACTCCGCCTCCGGCTTTCAACGTCGGCCCGGCGGCGACTTCGATCGGGATGATCGATTTGGTCGCTTCAACCGTTTCAGAGACTTCGATCGGGATGATCGACGCTTCTTCCGCAACCGGTTCGTGTCTAACCGGTTCGTTTTTGTTGACTCGTTTGGTTTCCCGTTCTGGGGCTGGGGTTGGGGTTGGGGCTGGGGCTACCCGTACGGCTATTACGGCGGCTATGGCTACGGCTACCCATACGGATACGGCGGATACGGTTATCAGAGCTATGGCAATGGATCTTCGGTTGTGCAGCTGCAGCGCCGGCTGGCTCGGGCGGGCTACTACCATGGTGCTATTGATGGAATCATGGGACCGGCCACGCGACGCGCGCTGCGCGCATACGAACGGACCCACAATCAGCGCGCGTACGGCATGACCGACCGCTACTAGTTTCTGGCGACGATCGGAGTCGGCTGATTCTGCGTTCCATGTTTGATCTTTCGGTTGGTTGACTGGCGGACTCGCAGAGTAAAAAGGCGGCCTGCTGGTCGCTCCTACTATCAAACGGGGCTTATTCCAGAGGCGGTA
>QHNU01000065.1 GCA_003218525.1 Verrucomicrobiota bacterium | reverse complement strand
CTTTTAACTAAGCGGAGTTATTAGTTTAATTGTAATACTTTAATCAAAGTATGAAAGCAGAATTTTTTATCCTCGGTGTACTGCACCGCGCCGACCTGCATCCCTACGAAATCAAACGCCGCCTCACCAATGCTCTGGTCGAGTGCTATACCGACGTCGATGTTGGCACTCTTTATTATGCCGTGCGCCAGCTCGCCAAGTCAGGCGACATCGCCCCAAGGCGCAGCGAGAAGGTGGCACGCGGCGGGTGCAAAGCGACCTGCTTAAACAAGCATCAAGGGTGACTTGAAGGAAACACGACCATTACGACAGGTGCTGCTTCCATGGCGCCACATTCGTCAGAACGGTCCAGGGCTAGCGCCTTTTCGTTTGGCCAATTATAAATAGTGGAGTTCTGTGGCAAGCTGGACGGCTGCTTCGAGCTTCGAGCTCGCAGCTTTTTTAGCACCATTCTGCCATTCCTCGATGGCTTCGCTAGTAGCGACACATAGCTTCTCCGGCATCGGATGCTGATTTTCATTCAGTAATCCGCGCACTAATTCGATGGCATGAACAACATCTTTTCGATTTAGCGCAATCGCAATCAGCGGCCAGAGCGCCATGCAATCGACCCCATACGGACCCGGCATCGCGTGCCATCTTTCTGCAGCGGAGGACTTCGAACGCGCTCGTCGGCAGACAAGCGAGTACTAAAGCAGCTTTGCCTGCGCGGGCGCTGGAATATTTACGCTGAATTTCTTCACCAACTCGTCCAGCTTGGCTATGTAGTAGTCGATATTCTCGTCCCGATTTTGCGGGTCGAACGCTGAGGCCAGCTTGGCATTCTCGTAGGCTGCCACCTTCTTGGTATTGCCGGTGATGTAATAGCTGATCTGGTCGCCCGGGCGATATTTCCGGCCGCTCGCCGCGGCAAGCTCGTAGGCGGCGGCGCGATTACGAGCAGAGCCCGCAATTTTGGCCCGATATTTATCGAGCGAATCCTGGAGTGTGTCAGTCTTCATCAGCGTATCGATCGGCATCTCGCGCTCGCGAATCCGTTTTTGAAACTGATCCCGTAGATCGCCAATCGCCTCCGGTTTTCCCTCCATCAGGAGCTTGATCATTTCCTCGAGAAAAACGCGCTGGAATTTCTCCAGACCGCGCGACTTGAGCGCCCCACCTTTGATGATGACTTCGCCGTCCCGGGTGAGGAGAGCGTAATTCTTTGCTTTGTAGCTGAACATGGCATCGAACTCCTCATCGAACTCGACTTCGATCCCGGCGGGGAGGATCGCCGCCAAATCTTTACGTAATTTCTCAATTGTAGGGCTGGCATCTTGCCTGCCGGTCTCAGATGGCAACCTGGAAGGTTGCCCTACAGTGGATGCATTTGGCGGGACGAAATAAATGCCGTCGGTATCGACTTCAATCACTTGGGCGCCGTGCTCGTTCAACCATGCGATCATTTTTTGCAGCAGATCACGCCCGATTTGAGTTACGCGCGCAGCGGCATCGAAATCGGCAAAGTGCCCCTGGGCGAACCCGAGATAGCCGTAGAAGCTATTGATCAAAATTTTGAAGGTATTTTGCAGGGCCTGAAAATGACGCGCGCGGATTTTATCGTTCGACTTTTCGGCTGCGCGCATGTTTGCCTTCGCTTCGAGACGAAAGGTCCGGAGATCGGTGAGCAAGTGACGAAAAATCTGAAGCTGATCGGTTGCCGGAAAACAATCGAACTGCAACATGACCGAGGGATAGAGCGAGGCGATGTCGCAATGCCAAACGTTGCGCGCGATGCCTGTGAAATAGATTGCAGTGAATCCACCTTCGAAACTGTGGATCATCGGCAGATCGGGAATGGAATGGCGCTGCCGCAGATATTCGCGCAGAAAAAGCGCGTTGATGCGGGTGGCGTTACCACGCACGATCACGTCCTGATAGTTGTAAGGGAAAATCTGCGCCTGGATGAAATAACTCGGGCTGAGTAGCTCGGCCACGGCGCGAGTCTCGTGAACGGCGCACAAAGCGCGGCTTCGGAAGCGTTCACTATTCGTTAGATATTCACGCTCTAATTCTTTGCCGATTAAGCCCGAGACCTCGGCCGAGTCGCAGAAACCAAAGTGCTGCGCGACATCGACGCGCTCGAATCCGGTCAGAGTGCGCATGCCCACATCGTAAAATTGGGCGAGCAGAAAAGTGTCGACGAAGTGCCGACCATCGATGGTGAACTTCGGATAATCGATCGTCTTCTCGGCGATCTGTAACCGGGATGGGCGGGAATGGAGAAATCCGCCGCCCCGGCCCCAATCCAGTTTCACTTTCGCTTTGCGTGCCCGCGCGATAAGACAAGGCAAGTCGAACCGGAACAGATCGTGGCCTTCGATCACATCCGGATCTCGTTCTTTAATGATGGCGGTGAGTCGCCTCAGCGCCGCATACTCAGATTCTTCGGGCTTGGCGGCATCAACCAGGATCAATTCTTCCCAGCCGCTGTTATCGGAAAGCGCGATGCTCGCAATGTGATTTTGCGATGCCTCGGCCAGATCCGTTTCTCCAGTTGGTGAAAGCACTTCAAGCTGCATCCGCGTCAGTTCTTCAAACGGTAACTGCTTGAATAATGTGCGTCCGGTCGCCGTCAGGTAGTGCTGTACCGGATCGCTCAAGGCGAAGAAATTGCGGCCCGCCTTCTTCAAGCCGTTCCGCAGCGAGATCAGTTCCTTCCAGCTGTCGACGGTAATGAGCCAGTCGTATTTCGAGTCGCCCGCGAGTCTTTGCGCGTTCTCGAGACCAAGATCGGCGACGTCGCCATCCGCCCACACGAAAGGATGGAAGGGCTCGACGTCGACAACGGTAGCACCGTCCTTCTCGCGGCGATAAACCCGCACCGTGCCAGTCTCGCCCAGCTCGATGGCGACAATCCGCGGAGTCGGATCGCCCCCGAAAAGCAGGGTATTTTCTTCGAAGGACATCATTCTAACAGAGACAGAAAACGAATCAGGAAAACAGGAAAGTAGGAAACGCTTTTATCTCGAGCTGCGCTTTCAGGAGGGCGGGCATCCTGGCCGCTTCGCGCGGCATCTTTGCCGCACAATAATGCGATGTCATCTTCGAAAGCACGGGGCCTCGAAATTGACTTCAGGTCTTTGTCATGTTCGCCACGGCGAATCTGTCCCGTGGCGGATCGAGCAAATAGCCAGTCCGGCCCGGACCGGGACATCTCTGATTATTTTTGGAGATTCGCAAAGCAGAATATCGAGAGATGCTTCGACTTCGCTCAGCACGACAGTAAGAGTAAAGTGATGAAGTTCCGCCTGTTCTTCGCGCTTTCGCTTGCACCTGCGCTCTCACTCTTCGCCCAACAAACTCCGCAACAGATCGCCGAGGCGGAGGTCCCGTCCCTTCTCGCGATCTACAAGGACATCCATACGCATCCGGAGCTGTCGACCAGAGAGGAAAGGACGTCGGCGTTGTTGGCCAAGGAATTGAGAGCGGCCGGCTGCGAGGTCACAGAAAATGTCGGCAAATACGAGAAAGCGGATCAGAAATGTTACGGCGTGGTGGGCGTGATGAAAAACGGCGACGGGCCAGTCGTGTTGGTGCGGACTGATCTTGACGCTTTGCCGGTACAGGAAGAAACGGGGTTGCCTTACGCGAGTAGGGTCACCGCCACGAGCGACGACGGCAAAGAAGTGCACGTGATGCACGCCTGCGGACACGATGCTCACGTATCGATGATTATTGGTGTGGCACGCTCCCTCGCGAAATTGAAAGACCAATGGTATGGCACAATCGTGTTCGTTGGACAGCCAGCAGAAGAAATTGGAACCGGCGCGCGCGCCTTGTTGAAGGACGGGCTTTATTCCCGCTGGCCGAAGCCGAATTACGCGCTCGGCTTTCATGACAATGCCCAGATGCAGATCGGTCACATCGGCGTGACCGAGGGCTACACTTACGCGAACGTCGATTCAGTGGACATAACCGTGCACGGCGTCGGAGGTCACGGCGCCTACCCGCACAAGACGAAAGATCCGATTGTGCTGGCCGCGGAAATGATCAACCAATGGCAAACGATTGCCAGCCGGGAGAACAATCCGATTGATCCAATCGTTATTACCGTCGGCTCGATTCATGGCGGTACGAAGCACAACATCATTCCCGATGAAGTAAAGATGCAGCTGACGGTTCGGACTTATAAAGCCGACGTGCGGGAAAAGGTCCTGGCCGCAATCGAGCGGATCGCGAGGGGCTGCGCTGCCGCCACCGGCCTGCCATCGGACAAAATGCCAACGGTGACAGTACTGCGCGACCAGTTTACGCCTGCCACCTACAACAACCCCGAGCTAACCAAACGCCTTGTCGGCGTCTGGAAGAAAACGTTGGGCGATCAAAATGTCGAAGCCAGCGATCCAACAATGGGTGGTGAAGATTTTTCCGAATACAGCCTCTTGCCGGAGCATTCGATTCCGGCTGTTGATTTCCATGTCGGCGCGGTTGATCCAGAGAAAATCGCCGAATCCAAGAAACCGGGTGCGGCGCCATTGCCAAGCTTGCACTCGAGCAAGTTCGCCCCGATTCCCGAGCCCACGATTCGCACCGGCATCGTAGCCATGACGGCGGCCGTGCTGGATTTGATGAAGAAGTAATCTGAAGAAGAGACCGGGCGACAGCCGCCGAATTGCGCTGCGCAATTGCTGGACGTTTTCGAGATCCCTCGACTCCAGTCTGCTCCGCTCGGGATGACGACGCAATCGTCACTTCACCCGCACATTTTTTCGTAAAAATGTCGGCACATCGAGGTCCTGGCCTTCGACGATGGTGGGTTCGCTCTTTTCGAAGCGCCCACGCGTCAGCGGTTCGAATTGTAGTACCTCCTGTTTCGCAGCAACCGATTTTTCCTGTTTTGGCTTTCCAACCACAGATTCGGATTTGGGCGAAATCTGTTCCGGCCCTGCTTTTTGAGCAACGACCGGCTTCTTTTTCGGTGGAATAATCCGTGGCGGTGTTTTCTCCGGCGCTGGCTCCGGTTCGGCTTCAACCATTTCTGATTCAGTAACTTGGTCGCCAGGGACCAAACTTTGTATGGACGGCGTGGGTTCAACCTGGAGCACTTGTTCGCGCTCGACGACCGGCGCTGCTGCCGCAGGTTCAATCTCCGGCTCAGCTTCCTGAACAACGGCAATTTCCGGTTCGGGCGCCGGCACGATCGGGTCCGCCGGCGGCGGCGCAAAACTTTCGACCGGAACAAAGTTCTGCACTGGCCGTTCATCCGTTTCGCATGCGAGCGAACTGATCAAGGTCACGCTTAGACGAGCGCCCATCCTTCCGTCGACGGCGGTGCCGAAGAGCAACTGCGTGTGCTCGCTAATGTGCTTGTTCAATTCGCGCATCAGAATTTCCACCTCCGAGAGCGTCATCGCGGGCCCGCCCGCAACTTGGACCAGCACTCGGGATGCTTCCCCGAGCATACGTCCGCGATCCATTAGTGGATTTTTCAAAGCCTGGGCCAGCGCTTCATGCGCGCGATTGTCCGAATCACTCTCGCCATAACCAAACAAGCAACGCCCGCCGCCACCGCGCAGCGCTGCGAGCAAATCATCGAAGCCGATTCGGAGGATGCCCGGGCGCTGAATCAAATTCACGATCGATCGCAGGCTTTGGCTGATGGTCATGTCGGCAACAGCGAAAGCCTGATGAATCCCGGCTTTCGGCGCGACCATATCTCCCATTCGGTCGTTTTCGAAACAGACCACGGCATCGGCTAGTTGGTGAAACCTCCCAAGCGCCTCTTGCGCCTGCGCCGCTCGTCGCTTGCCTTCGAAAGAGAAGGGCATTGTCGCAAATACGATGACGAGCGCGCCCATTTCCCGCGCGGACTGGGCAATGACCGGACCAGCTCCGGAACCGGTCCCGCCGCCTAGCCCGGCACAGATAAAAATCAAACGTGCATCGGACAATGCCGCCCGAATTTCGTCCCCCGATTCACAGGCAGAGGTAAATCCGAGTTCCGGATCACCGCCGGTCCCAAGACCGTGCGTGATCGAGCGCCCAAGCTGAACTTTCGCAGCCGCAACCGAACTGGCGAGCGACTGAACGTCTGTGTTCGCGGCAATGAGATCGGCCTGGTCCATGCCATCGAGCACCACCCGGTCAAGCACGTTCGAACCGGCACCGCCGATACCAATGACCTTGATCGGGATAATATCGTCCTCGCGTTCCGGCAAAGTATAATTTCGATTGAGTTGAATCATGTTTGTTTGCTGTTTGTTTTTCTTAAAGGCAAATGCGCTCCGGCATCCCAGGCCAACCGAGGGATGAGACGATTGTCTTGTGTGATCTCGCGAGGTCCCGCAGACCAGGCTCGCCACGAGACGAAATTGTGGATGAGTGATGATCCGCGTGGTTCATCGCATTCCCGGTATAAACCGGCTGAAAATTCGTGTCAGTCCACGCCGTTGCGGTCGGTCCGCTTGCACTGCTTGTGCGTATTTGATCAATCCGATTGCGGTCGAAAGTTGTGGGTTCTGAAAGGCCGAGGTCAATCCGGACATCGTCTGCGCGCGTGCGACGCGCGCCGGAATTTCGAAGATTTCCTCGGCCAGATGATCGATTCCCTGCAGCAAACTGCAGCCCCCGGTAATAAAAATTCCTTCGCCGACGTAATTGATGAACGATTCCTCATCAAGCGTGCGCTTAAGAAGCTCGAATGTCTCGCGGACACGCAGATGAATAATCGTGTTGAGCGTCTCGCGCTCGATCTCCTTCCCCGCGAATCCGGAATCGTCTTTCAACACCACGGTTTCTCCTGGCAGGCAATTCCCGAGGATAACGCTTCCTTCCTCGATTTTGAGTTTCTCCGCCCGCGCCATCGGAATGCGCAATCCCATTGAAATGTCATTGGTGATGTGATCGCCACCGACACCGACAGCCCCGCTTTGTCTGACCGCGCCGTCGACATAAAGGATGTAATCGGTGGTGCCTCCGCCCATGTCGATTACAAGAGCGCCGAGATTCTTTTGCTGTTGAGTGAGTATGACCTGGGCGGAAGCGAGGGCGGTAAAAACAACGTCTTCCACCTCCAGCGGCAGTTCTTTGACGCAACGAATGGTGTTTTGAATCCGCGTCCGGACACCATGAATGATATGAAAATCGGCTTCCAGTTTTTGCCCGAGCATCCCAATGGGATTGAGAATGCCGTCCTGCCCATCGACATGATAATGTTGGATGATCGAGTGGAGAAACGCGTTTTGCGCTGGAATACTTACTTCGCGGGCGCTGATCTTCACGTCCTCGATATCCTCCTCATCGATCTCGTCCCGGTCGTCCGGCAAGACCACACAACCGCGATTGTTGAAACTCTGGATGTGGGCCCCGGCAACCCCGACATACACGCTGCGAATCATGACATCGCTTTTCTGTTCTGCATCGACCACAGCTTCGTGCACGCATTTCATTGCCGTTTCGAAATCGACGATTTCGCCTTTGCGCACGCCGCGCGATGGCGCTTGGCCGACGCCCAAAATTTTCGTCGTCCCGTCCGGCCGACTTTCGCCGACAACGACGCAAATTTTAGACGTCCCGATTTCCAACCCGACCATTAAGTCGTTGTTTCCCATTCCTTACTCGTTCCTCCCTTTTTGGTTTTGTTTCCGCGCCGAAAACGGCTGCGGACCTGTTTGCATTTTCTTGGAAGCTGGTTGCTCCGCCTTAATTGTTTTGATTGCGGACGAGCCACTGGTTTGCGGAGGCACTGGAATCGCTTTCATGATTCGGGGCGTCTCCTCCGGATCAATCGTGTCATTGATCACTTCGCTCGCCGGTTTCATGAATGTCACTGGAATATTTCTTAGCACCAGCAGGTTGACTGTCTCGATATCGCGCTTGGCATCGTCAGCGTAGATCAGGAATTGTTCGAGCCGCTGAATTTGGGTGTCGAGATGATCAAATCCGAGCGTCACGCGAGTGCGATTCTTGTCAGTGACAATGAGGCAATAACCCTTCGAGACATCAATTTCGCGGATCTGGAAATGTGTCTGCATAAAACTAGCCGCGCTTAAACGAAGCAATTCCAAAGCGGCTTTCGCTTCAGGTGATTCGACGATTTTACCGGGCTCGAGGGACTCGCCCGTGCATCCGGTGATGAGCGGCAAGCCGAGGTATTCCGGCAACAATTTCTTCTCTTTCATGAGGGCGCCGCGCGCATCGATCAGAAAAGCGACCTCGGATTGAAAGGGGTCGGAAATTTGCTTTTCACTTGTGATCCAGGCGATCGGTTTCCGCTCAACCACACGAACATCGATTTCGCCCGGCATTTTGCGGACGACTTGGACGTCATCGACCTGCGGCATTTGCTGAAGGACATCGTGAACGTGTCCCAAATTCACCCGAAAAATGTTTTCCCCCTCCCGTAAATCGGCCGCTTTTAGAATTTGATCGCGCTGCAAAGTGCCATCGGTCTGCACATCAATGGCGGTAAGATTGTAATCTGGATTTTCGAAAAAGAACCGCCGCACACCCAGTCGTCCACCGAGATAAATTCCCGCGCACATCGCGGCCGCTAAAACAATTTTGGAAACAAAGACGAGAAGGCGGCGGTTGCGGTACTGGGTCGCCTTGCGTGAGCGCACTTTGACATCGAGGAGATGCTGCTGCTTGCGCTGACGCGGGTTCGAGACGCGCTGATTGCGCGGCCGTTTACGGGTGGAGCGCCTTGGTTTCATTTGCCGGCCTCCTCTCGCGCGCGCGACAACTCGATGATGCGAAGGCATAGATCGGGATAGCTGATTCCGGCCGCGGCTGCCGCTTCCGGCAATAAACTCGCTTCCGTCATTCCTGGGATCGTGTTTATTTCCAGTACCGTGGCCGCACCGTCTTCCGGCAAAAGAACGTCGACGCGGGCGTACACCTGCAAACCGAGCGCGCGAAACGCCCGCAGCGCCAGTTCCTGAATCTCGCGGGTCTTCTCCTCGTCGATCTTTGCCGGGCAAACGTGCTGTGCGCCACCTCCGGCTTGCGGGTTCAGAAAAGGGTACTTGTTATTAAAATCGTAAAACCCGCCCTTCGGGATGATCTCCAGAATGGGCAGCGCGTCGTTACCTAAAATTCCGATTGTTAGCTCGCGGCCCGGCACGAATTTTTCCACCAACAATTCACGATCGTACTTCGACACTTCTGCCATACCCGATTCCAGCTCGCGCTCATTCTTCACGATGACCACGCCGACGGTCGAACCCTCACGGGGCGGCTTTACCACGATCGGCAACGGAATCGTTGGTCGTTGGTGCGCTCTGACTACCTGCCAGAGCGGGGTCACTACACCGTGCTGGCGAAATTTTTCTTTCGAGCGGATCTTATCGAACGCTGTGGCGCTCTCTTCGACGCCATCTCCGGTGTAACGGACGCCGCGTTGTTGCAAAATTTTCTGCAGCTGCCCGTCTTCGCCAAACGTTCCGTGGATGGTGAGGAATGCCAGATCCACATCACCGGGCAATTCGAAATTCTCGTCCCGTACATCGATCTCGAAAACGTCGGCTCCGAACGATCGCAACGCCTTTGCCACCCCGCGCCCGGTTGCGAGCGAGACGTCGCGCTCCGAGCCCGGACCACCCATCAAGACCGCAATTTTTTTCGGCAATTTCATCGGACTAGTTCTTTGGATGTACCAGCAAACGGTCGGGTTCTGTCCCGCCGCCGTGTTCTCCTTTTCATGCTGAGCGGAGCACAGCGAAGTCGAAGGATCTCTAATTTCAAAAAGCCGACTGGCCGAACTATAACGAGAGATTCTGCGGCTTCGTTTCGCTTCGCTCTATTTCGCTCAGAATGACACGATGACGCAATCACAGCGGTTCCCCCACGATTTGCACTTCGGTCTCGAGTTCCACGCCGCGTTTTGACCGCGCAGCCACTTTGATTTGCTCGATCAGCTCGAGCATTTCCTCTGCTGTCGCTCCGCCGTCATTAACGATAAAGTTTCCGTGCACTTCCGAAACGCGCGCTTTACCCACACTCCTGTTTTTCAACCCGAGTTCTTCCACCAACTTCCCGGCCGGAATAGTTCCCGGATTTTTGAAAATGCACCCCGCACTCGATGCAGCCGGCTGCGTGGTGCGGCGCTTGTGCTGCGACTCCTCCAGTTTGCGAACAATCTCATCTTTCGCGCTTGGCACTCCGCGAAAGACCGCCGAAACCGCATAGTTTTTTTTCAACATCGCTACATGGCGGTAATGCACTTCCATTTCCGCTGCAGTCTTCACATGCGCATTGCCATCGCCATCGAGAAACCGCACGCGCAGGACATTCTCAAAAGTTTGCCCGCCCATGGCGCCAGCATTCATGCGCAAGGCACCGCCGACTTCGCCCGGGATACCTTCCATCCATTCCAATCCGCCAATCCCGGCATTGCGCCCGGCATATGCGATCTGTTTCAGTTTTGCACCGACGCCCGCGGTGATTTCGTCGCTGTGGACTTCAATGCGATCGAATTCGCCTCCGCTCGGATGAACAACGAGGCCTCGAATTCCCCCATCCCGAACAAGCAAATTCGATCCGCGACCTATGACGAACAGCGGCAAATTTTCGCGACGGCAGAAGAGAATCAGTTCTCCAAATGACGTTTCCGTCCGAGGTTCCACCCAGAATTGCGCCGGACCGCCGACGCGCAGGGTGGTGTGTTTCGCCAGCGGCTCGTGCAGACGCACGTCGCCTTCTTCCCCCACGATCGCCTTCAACTTCTCGGCGATCACCAGTTCGGCCGCCAGGGTCGAAAGCTGCTCGTGAATATTTCCCGCCCCGAGGCTGACAACGAGATCTCCCGAAGTAAGCATATTGCCGATATCACAGTGGACATGGGCCAGCCGTGGTTGATAGGTGACGCTGGGATGGCCGTGCGCAGAAATCTCCTCGGCGATAACTTGGCCGGAGATTCCCGGAATAGGTGATTCGTTAGCGGCGTAAATATCCGTGATTACCACTCGATCCGCGTCGTCGAAAGCCGCGCCGAATTCCTTGCGCAATGCCCTCGTCCTGGAATACCGATGCGGCTGAAACATGGCCAGGACGCGTTCGCGGCCGACCCAGCGCGCTGTCGCGATCGTGGCGCGAATTTCCGTCGGATGATGGGCGTAATCATCCACCAACAAAAACCGATCGCTCTGATATTTAATTTCGAATCGCCGCCGGGCGTGCTGAAATTTAGCCAGCGATTTAGCGATTTTATCGAACGGAATATCTAACTCTGTGGCGAGCGCGATAACGCCGATCGCGTTCTGGACGTTGTGACGCCCGGGTACGTTCAGCCGGGCCTCACCGAGTTGTTTGCCCTTGCTATAAACGCAAAAGACCGACGCAAAATCTTCAAGCGCGATGTCTTTGCCCTGGTAATCCGCCTCTTCGCTCAGGCCGTATGAGATTGAGCCGTCAGATTGACAAACGCGCACGGCGATCGGGTCGTCCGCATTATAAAAGACTTTGCCAGTTGTTTGCCCGACCAACTCGGCAAAAGTCGTTTCGATCACGGCCAGATCCTCATAAAAATCGAGGTGCTCCAGCTCGATGTTCAAAATCAGTGTGTAGTAAGGATGAAAGCAGCGAATCGTGCCATCGCTTTCATCGCCCTCGGCTACAAAATACTCGCCGCGCGAATCCCAATGCGCATTTTGCCCGAGGATCGGAATCTCGGCGCCGACATAATGCGACGGGTGCAACCCGCCTTCCCGCAAAACATGCGCGGCCATGGCTGAGGTCGTCGTCTTGCCATGCATTCCAGCGACCAGGATTCCGCGCTTATCGCGCATGATCGCAGCGAGAGCTTCCGCCCGCCGCACCACCGGCTTGGAGGAGCCCCGGGCTGTGGTCAGAATTGGGTTTTGCTCCTTAATGGCAGAGGAAAAAATGATCAGCTCGGCGTCCTTTGCGTCCTCTGGGCGATGGTGATGGAAAAATTCCAGACCGAGTCGCTGCAAGCGTTCGACCTCGAGCGAGATCGACTTGTCCGAGCCGCTGACGCGATGGCCAAGTTCAAGCAGAAGCGCTGCAATCCCGCTCATCCCGCTGCCGGCCACTCCGATCAGGTGAATGCGGTGATGCTCGCGTGTGAGAAATCGCGCCAGATCAAAATCAGCCAGTGGCGTCATGTTGCGGTGTATCGTTCCATTGTTTCTACCACCGCGTTTGCGGCATTGTGCGACGAAAGCCGCGCCGAGTTTTTTGACATCCGCTCCAAACGCACAGGATCATCGATAATTTCCCGGATTCTGTGCGCTAGGACATCATCGAGGATTTCCGCTTCCTTCACTACGATTGCGGCGTCAGCCTTGGTAAAAATTTCCGCGTTGCGCGTTTGGTGATCGTCCGAAGCGTAGCGAAACGGAATGAGAATTCCGGGCAATGAGAATGACGCCAGTTCGGCCAGACTGGCTGCGCCGGATCGCGCGACGGCAAGATCGGCAGCGCTGTAAACCTCCTCCATCCGGTGATGAAATGACGCGACGAAAGCTGGCACATTTGCCCGCCGATAGTTGTCAGCAACGAGTTTTTCTTCCCGGGCGCCGGTGAGGTGAATGACCTGGAGTGCGATATCCGCCAACGCCGGCAGCGATTTAATCATGGCTTGATTGATTCCGCTCGCGCCTTGGCTGCCGCCCATGACGAGGAGGGTGGCCATGTCGCCGTGCAAGCCGAGTTTCTCGCGCGCAAGGCTGCGATCAATCCGTCGCAGATCGGTCCGGATCGGCGTGCCCGTGATCTCCGTTTTCACCCTCGGGAAAAATGGCGCGCATTCTTTGAAGCCGAGTAAGACCGCGCGGACGAGGCGCGCCGTCATTTTGTTGGCCTTTCCCGGAATCGCGTTCGACTCGTGAATGAAGGTGGAGACGCCGCGCATTTTCCCAGCAAGCACCGGCGCCGTCGACGTGAACCCGCCCATGCCGAGGACGACCTGCGGTTTGTAACGGCGGTAAATCGCGCGGCAGCGCGCGAGGCTTTCATTGAAACGGCGAACAAAACCGAAAATGGTGGGGGAGAAAGGCGAGGGCAATCCGATGCTTGGAAGTTTTTCGAAGGGAATTTCGGGATGCTCTTTCAAGGCCAGGGCGTCGACATCTTTTTCGGAAATGAAGAGCAGCACGTCATGGCCGCGTTGCCGAAGCACCTCCGCCACGGCCAGGCCGGGAAACAAATGGCCGCCCGTTCCACCACATGCGATGACTGCGTTCATTTTCGTTTCAAATTCGAGGCGTGACGCGTGCCTGCATTGCGACGCGGGTTTTAGATTCCGGTTCGAGCTTGGCCTGGCGATAAATATTCAACAGAATTCCAATGCCGAACAGGCAGGCGGCCAGGTTTGACCCGCCATAACTGATAAATGGCAGAGGCAATCCTTTATTCGGCAACAGAGAGGTGGTGACGCCGATGTTTAGCGCTGCTTGTAAGGCGAGCAGCGAAACGAGGCCGCAGCCGAGCAATAGACCGAAGCGATCCTTCGCATGCAGCGCGATCATCATTCCACATACGATGATGACGATGAACAGAAATATGACGAGGAGACTCACTCGCAGCCCCAGCTCCTCGCCAATCATCGGAAAGATGAAGTCGGTGTGGGCGTAAGGCAGGTAGAGCATTTTTTGACGGCCGTTGCCGAGCCCGAGACCCTCCATCCCTCCGCTACCCCAGGCGATCAGCGCCTGCATTTGCTGCAAGCCCGCGTCCTGCTTGTAATTTTCCGGATGCATGAATGCCAGCAACCGGCTCATTCGCTCCGGCATCCAAGAAGCGACGCAGAGCAGTCCCACCAGCCCGCCGGCCGACAATGTGCCAAGTAAAATTGAGTTTGTCCCGGCAACGAACATGATGACAAAAGTGGTCGCGCCGATAAGTGCGGTCGTGCCGAGATCCACCTCCGTGATGATCAGTGAAACGACTAGCGCAACGAAAATGAGAGGAACAGCGAAACCATAAATCAAATTCGCGCTCCTTTTCTCGAAACGTGCAAACCACCAGGCTAGGAAAAAAACCGCCGCGATCTTCGCAATCTCCGATGGTTGAAAGGTGATCGGCCCCGCACCAACCCAGCGCCGGGACCCATTGATACGCATCCCGAGATGCGGCACAAAACAAAGAGCGAGCGTGCCCAGCGCGACGACAAACCAAAGCCACCAGGTGCGTTGCCAAAAATGATAGTCAACCAGCGTCGCAGCGATGCACGCCGTCAGTCCGATCCCAAGCCAGATGGCCTGCCGTTTGATGAAAAAATAAACGTCACCGTGCGCATCCCGGGCAAAGGCGCTGGTGCTGAAAAGCATCACGATGCCGATGACCAGCATTCCGAGCACAGCCAGAAAGAGAAAATGTGCGCTTTTTCGATGCATCAGCCTTTCTTCGCTTTCTTCGCTGGAATGATCAGTTTCTGGCCAATCTTTAACTTGCGCGGATCATCAATGTGGTTGGCGGCGAGCAAGTCGTCGTAGGACACTTTGAATTTTTTTGCGATGGTGACGGGGTTATCGCCCTTGGCCACGGTGTAATACTTCGCACCCTCCGGTAGGGGCGACTCGGTTGGTTTTGTTCTCTTGTCGCTCTTGGCTCCGGCCGAAACTGACTGCGCTGGATCAGCATCTTCATGATGGGTGAGAAACGGAGTGGCCAAGGTTGACGGCTGCGGTTTCAATTTTGCACCGGCGCTCGTCGTCGGGGCAGGAATTGAGCCTTGCCGGCTCTTGATTGCGTTGAACGCAATGATTCCTGCAACCGCAACGATGTGCAGAACCAGTACGATCAAGAGCGCACGCGACAATTTCATGTTCGGCTCCGACATGTCCTCAAAGTCGGAAGTCGGCGCAGTTGCGCGTCGCGCGGCGGCGCGCAATCGCTTTTTCGGCGGAGCGATTCGCGGGAGCTGCGGGAGTTTCATTTTCATTTGGGCAGAGCACGGACGAGCGAACGAAACTGATCGCCCCGATCAGCGTAGCTTTTGAACATGTCGAAAGAAGAGGTCCCGGGTGAAAACAACACGACCTCGCCCGGTTGCGCGATGGCGTGGGCCCGTTCGACCGCTTCAGGCAGGGAAGCGGCAAGTTCGCACCGTGTCGCCTCGGACCAGTCCTGCCGAATGCGCTCAGCCATTTCGCCAATGAGAATGGCGGCGCGCGCTTTCTCCTTCACGAGGCCTTGCAGCGGTCGAAAATCGAAGCCCTTGTCTTTCCCGCCTGCGATTAACACCACCGGTTTGGTTTGCGCCACCAATGCTTTTTCAACCGCATCGAGATTCGTCGCTTTCGAATCGTTCACGTAGTCAACGCCAGAAACGGTCCGCACAAATTCGCATCGATGCGGCTGCGGCTCATATCGGCACAACGGCGGGACCATTTGCTCGAACGAGAGTCCGCGGGCATGGCCGGTCGCCAGCGTCGCCATCAGGTTTTCAATATTATGGGAACCCCGCAGCTTCGCCTCGACCAAGGGCAACACTGGCCTGTTTTGAAAATAGATCGTGTTACCGGAGAGCCGAAAGTCCGCTTGATCATTGTAAGCACTGAATGTGACTCTCTGTCCGCGGATCTGTGGAACGTTTTCGCTCGCGTTCACGACGGCGACGTCATCCGCCGTTTGGTTCTCGAAAATGCGGAGCTTGGCCGCGCGATACTCGCTGACTGATGAATAGCGATCGAGATGATCAGGTGCGAAATTGAGCCAAACCGCGATCGTCGGTCGAAAACTCTTAATCGTCTCCAGTTGGAAGGAACTGACCTCAACCGTGAGCACATCAAACTTCGATTGATCGCGCACGACCCGAGTGAGGGGCTTTCCAATATTGCCACAGGCAATTGTTCGCTGGCTGCATGCGTTCAACATTTGCGCGATCAATTCTGTGGTCGTCGTTTTGCCGTTGGTGCCGGTGATCGCGATGACGGGGCGCTCGCAAAATAGCCACCCGAGCTCCAGTTCGCCCATCATTTCGCTCTTTTGCGACGCGAAATTCTGGGCAAGATGCGAGTCGGGATCGATACCGGGGCTTAGTACAATCAAATCATAAAGGTCGCGATTCTGATCGGCCGCTGCTCCCGTGATCACCCGCACGCCATTGGCGCGAAGGTTATCGATGGTGGATTTTAACAACTTTATCTCATCCGCGCTGTCGAGCACGGTTACGTCCGCGCCGTTGGATTTCAGCAGCAACGCCGCCGCTGTTCCGCTCAGGCCGGCGCCGAGAACAACCGCATTCTTGTTTTGGTAGCGCGCGTTCATCGCAATTTTAATGTCGCCAGGCCGAGAAGGGCAAAGACAGCGGAGAGAATCCAAAACCGCACGATGACCGTGTTCTCCTTCCACCCGACCAGTTCGAAATGATGGTGGATCGGTGACATCACGAAAATCCTCCGGCCGGTCAGCTGAAAACTGAGCACCTGGAGAATGACAGAGACGGCTTCGATTACGAAGACCCCACCAACAACCGCCAGCAGCAGTTCTTGTTTACAACAAATCGCGACCACTCCGATCATTCCGCCAATCGCGAGCGAGCCGGTATCGCCCATGAAAACTTTTGCCGGAAAACAATTGAACCAAAGAAAGCCGAGTCCAGCGCCGACCAGGGCCGCGCAAATCACCGTCAGTTCGCCGCTAAATGGATAGAACGGAACCTGCAAGTATTCCGCGATGCGGAAATTCCCAGCGGCATAGGAAAGAAACGCGTAAGCCAGCGCCACCGTTACCGTACAACCAATGGCCAGCCCATCCAGACCATCAGTCAGATTCACCGCGTTTGATGATCCAACGATGACGAGCGCGAAAAACAGAATGGTGAACCAACCCATGTTCGTGATGACCGGCGCTTTGAAAAACGGCAGATAAAGCGAACGCGCTTGGACCTGGAGAAGCGGACTCGTGAGAAAAACCAGGGCGACGATTAAGGCCAGCAGCAATTGGGCGGCCAGTTTCACGCGACCACTGACGCCGTCCGATTTCTTTTTCGTTACTTTGAGATAATCGTCAACGAAACCGAGCGTGCCGAGGTAAACCAAACTGAAAATGGCGAGCCAGACGAAGCGATTATCGAGCCGCGCCCAGAGCAGGCCGGAGGCGACGACGGCCCCGATGATCAACACTCCACCCATGGTGGGAGTGCCCTGTTTTCCGCCGTGCAATTTGGCCAGCCGGCGCACTTCTTCCCGGGTCCGGATCGGCTGACCGATCTTGAGCGAGATCAATTTGCGGATGATAAAATTTCCGAAAACGAGCGAGAGAACGAATGCCGTGACAGCCGCGGCCACGGCCCGAAACGTGACATAAAAGAACACGTTGAAACCGCCGATCTGGTCGCTCAGCCGATGAAGGTAGTACATCATCGCCCGTTTCCTCCGGCCGGTTGAAGCTTTGCGAATTCCTCGATCACCAGTTCGGTACGCGCGGATCGACTGCCCTTGACCAAAATGAGATCGCCAGCGGACACGATGTCGCTCAACATCTCGGCCGCTTGACTCGCGCTGGACGCAACACTTGCGCTGGCGAGTCCGGCGTGTCGGGCCGCCTGCGCAATCGCGTCGTCGCCAAGGGCGATCAGATAATCGATGCCAAATGTCGCTGCTGCTTCGCCTACTTCTTGATGACCGCGATCTGATTCGGCGCCGAGCTCCAGCATTTTTCCAAGAACAGCGATGCGTTTCCCGTCGCTTTCCAGTTCCATCAGCGTCCGCAGAGCAGCTTTCATCGAATCGGGATTGGCGTTGTAGCTGTCGTCGATGAATTGAACGCCGTTAATCTCGCGAATCTGGAGACGAGCTTTTGTGAGCGGGGTAGCGGCAAGACCGGCGGCGCAGTCCTCGAGTGAGACGCCGAAGGCGCGGCCGGCGGCCACCGCCAGCATCGCGTTCTGCACCATGTGCGAACCGGGCACAGGCAACTGCGCGCGGCAGCGGTGGGCGCCTTCAATAATGCTGAATTCGCTGCCGGCCGACGTCTGCTGGACGTCTTCGGCATGAATTGCGCCGGACTCGATCCCGGCCAGAATGACTCGCGCACGCAGGCGCTTGACCATGCTGGCGCTGAATGGATCATCCGCGTTCAAGATCACAAAACCGCCGGCACTCACTGCTTCGGCGAGGGTCCCTTTTTCCTGCGCAATCGCTTCGCGCGATCCCATAAACTCGATGTGCGCGATCCCAACGTTGGTGACGAGCGCCGCGTCAGGCGAGGCGATGCGCGCCAAAGCTGCGATTTCACCGGGATGATTCATACCAATCTCCCAAACGGCGAACTGATCTTCCCGATTGGCTTGCAGAATCGTCCGCGGCAACCCGACGTGATTGTTGAAATTGCCCTCTGTTTTAGTGACGCGGTAGGCGCGGCCGAGAATGGCCGCGGCAAAATCTTTGGTCGATGTTTTGCCATTGCTGCCGGTGATGCAGAGAACTTTTAGCGGCAGAGTCTTTCGATAATTGGCAGCGAGATTCTGGTAAGCGGCCAGTGTGTCGTCGGTCCGGAGGATGGCAAATTCGGGAGGCAGCCTGGCCGAAACTTCCTCTCCCGCGATCGCGCCCGCGGCGCCGGATTTTGCGACTTGCTCAAGGAAATTGTGCGCGTCGAAGTTTTCACCACGCAGAGCAACGAATAATTCGCCCGGCTTGATCGTCCGCGAGTCGGTGCTGACGCGCTCGATTGCTGTTTCGGCAGATCCACACGTGATTTGCGCGCCGGCGAATTCCGCGATCTTCGATAAGGAAAGACGTTCCATCAGAATTGAATGGGCTGATTTTCGAGGGCGCGGCGCGCAACCTGGATGTCATCAAACGGAATCGTGTGATCGGCGAACTCCTGATATTTTTCGTGCCCTTTTCCGGCGATTAGGACGACGTCCCGCGGCTGCGCCAAGGCGACGGCGCGCGCAATTGCTTCCGTCCGATCGGTGATTTTTTCGTAATGATTCGAACGAAATCCCTTCTCCACTTCAGCGATGATCGAATCGGGATTTTCTTTCCGCGGATTGTCCGAAGTGATGACGGCGTAATCAGCAAATTCATCGGCGACGCGGCCCATGAGGGGGCGCTTTCGTCGGTCCCGATTTCCTCCGCAACCGAAAACGACAAGCAATTTGCGCGGCTCGAGCTCACGCAAGGTCTTCAGGACATTAAGGAGCGCGTCATCGGTGTGGGCGTAGTCGACAAAAACCTGAAATTGCCGTTTCGCCGGGACTATTTCGAGACGTCCAGGGACTTGCGGTGAACGCGCGAGCGAGAGGACAGCGTCGCGCAGGTTAACCCCGATGGCGTTCGCGGCCGCCAGCGCCGCCATCGAGTTGGCGACATTGAACCGCCCAATGAGTGGAACGCGTATGAGATAGCTCCGGCCTTTGGCGTCGAGCTGATAAGAAGTGCCGGCAAATTCGGTCCGGTAATTCGATGCCCGAAAATCGGCACGCGTTCCCATTCCATAGGTCACGACCGAGATTTTCTGGCCAAGGCGATCGACCAATTGTTGTCCGTAGCGATCGTCAATGTTGATGATTGCGACCGGGCGCTTCTTTTTCTGCTGTAAAGCGATTCCCGCAAACAACTTTGTCTTCGCCTCGAAATAATTTTCCATCGTGCCGTGAAAATCGAGATGGTCTTGCGTCAGATTTGTAAAAACGGCGACGTCCCATTCGATTCCGCGTGTACGTTCCTGGGCGAGTGCGTGCGAGGACACTTCCATCGCGGCGACGCGACAGCCGACATTTACCATTTGAGCGAGCAGCTCGTGCACGTCCAGCGCCTCCGGGGTGGTACGCGTGGCCGGAATGACGCGTTCGCCGATTTCGTACTGGACCGTGCCAATCAACCCGGAGCGCAATCCCGCTTTCTCGCAAATGTGTTTGATCAGGAATGTCGTCGTCGTTTTGCCATTGGTTCCGGTTACGCCTGCCATTTTCAACTTCCGGTCCGGTGCCCCGTAAAATGCGGTCGCCAGATCGGCCAGCACCGGCCGGGTGTGATCGACCACGAGACAGGTCGCGCGAGGGGACACAATTTCGCGCTCGGCCACGATCACGCCGGCTCCCTTCTCGATCGCTTGATCGAGGAATTGATGGCCGTCGCTTTTCTCACCGCGAATGGCAACGAAAAGGCCGTTCCTTTGCACTCGCCGCGAGTCATACGCGATGCTTTCCACCTCGCGATCAAGTGTCCCGATGATCCGACGTGGCGAGATGGCGCGGGCAAGTATCTTGAGCTGCATGTAAAGTGAGGACGACTGCTCAACGCCGCGAGGCAAGTGTTGAAGCCACACGGCCTGCCGCAGTCGGCTTGATCAATTCGGGATGCGGCTCAAGGTCGAGGTAGCGGGCCGCTTTCTCGGCGATGCGGGCAAAAATCGGACCAGCAATCAGGCCGCCGTAGTTCTGCTCCGGTTTGGAGGTTTTCGCGTCATCAAGCACAACTAATCCGACAAATTCCGGATGGTCAGCCGGTAAAAAGCCGGTGAAGGAAACGACGTACTTGCCGTGTTCATAGCCTCCGTGCGGATCCACTTTCTGGGCCGTGCCTGTTTTTCCCGCGATCGTGAAACCGGCGACGGCGGCAGCGGCGGCAGTCCCGCGATCACTCACCACCCCGCGTAACGCATTGCTGAGTTGCTGCGCCGTCTGCAGCGAAATCACCTGGCGTACCGGTTGGGGCGTAAATTCGGCGATCGTTTTTCCATCGGCCGCGGTCACTGATTTTACTATCCGGGGCGTGATTAATTTGCCGCCATTGGCAATGGTCGCCATCGCCACCGTCATTTGCAACGGCGTCACTCCCACTTCGTGTCCCATCGGAATTCGTGTGATCGAAATCTTACTCCAGCTCTGCGGCGGCCGAATAATTCCACTGATTTCACCCGGCAATTCTACGCCCGTCCGTTCACCGAATCCGAACCGTCGAATATATTCGTAGAATTTTTGGTCACCGACGCTGAGGGCAAGTTTGGCCGCGCCGATATTGCTCGATTTCACCAGAATATCCTGCACGCTTAATTCGCCATATGCCTTATGGTCGTGCAATGGCCGGCCGCCAAAATTCCATCTCCCGTTTTCGCAAAAAATTGTCGTGTCCGGTCGCACCTTTTTCTCGTTCAAGGCTGCTGCTGCGGTCACGATTTTGAAGGTCGAGCCGGGCTCCATCATATCGATGATGGCGCGATTTTTCATCTGCTCCGGCCGAGCGGTATTGCGCTGATTCAGATCAAAGTCTGGCCGGTTCGCCATGGCCAGAATCTCGCCCGTTTGCGGACGCATGAGGATGACGGTCGCTTTCTGCGGGCTAAATTCCCGGACTGCGGCGTCGATTTCGTTCTCCACGATATTCTGCAAATTGAGATCGACGGTTAGGTGAACCTGATAACCATCCCGAGGGGCCCGTTCCTGTCCGCGGTAGAGCACGATCTCCTGCCCGGCGCGATTATGCTCGATGTAACGATAGCCGTCTTGGCCGCGCAGATATTCATCCATCGATGCTTCGACACCCTGAATTCCCTTGTGATCGAAATCGGTGAACCCGATGACGTGACAGAGCATCGAGCCATTCGGATAGATCCGAGTCGAGTCGTGCTCGAAATAAATGCCGCGCAAATTCTGTCTGCGCAGCTTGGCCCGAAGCGCGTCGGCTGCTGATTGCGGCACTTGGCGTTTCAACACCACGTAGCGCCGGTCGCTCCCGAGTTTTTCCGCCAGTTCGTCCGCCTCGAGGTTTAATTCGCGACTCAGCAGCGCGACGGCTTCGGCCAGCCTCTCCTTGTTTAAATGGGATGTGTCCGCCACGACCGTTTCCACCGGTACATTGCGGGCGAGGACCTCGCCGGTAGCGTCTGCAATGAGGCCGCGCCCAGCGTAAATCGGTTGTTTGTAGACATGTTTCTCCGCGGCCAGACCCGCATACTCGTCGTGCTTAATCAGCTGGAGATAAACGAGTCGAAAAGAGAACGCGCTAAAGAGCGCGACAAAACCAACGCAGACTAGCGCGCACCGAGTCCGTCCATTCCATCTCATTTGCCGATTCGATCATTCGCCACCGGTCGGATGGCATCCTCGTCTGTCGCCGGTCGAATGGGAGCGAGCCGCACAATACTTTGCTCCGTGATCGGAACCATTTTCAGATAACCCTCTTTCAGCCGGCGTTGCAGGGCGCTCCGCGAAGTCAGCGCGGTAGTCTGGACGCTGGCCAAATCATTTTCCGTGCGCATGTTCGCCAGTTCTGTCTCCAACATTTTCTTACGATCACCGAGCCGGTGTAACTGGAGCGTGAGATAAACGTAACAAAGACCGGCTAAAGCCAGAAATCCGGTAATCACGATCCAGCGGGCGAACGATGCGGCATCGACTTGGTTCACATTCTTGCCGCGTGTGCTCATCCTAATTTTTCGGCAACTCGTAATTTCGCGCTTCGCGCCCGCGGATTGAATCGCTGCTCGTTCTCGCTCGGTTCGACTGGTTTCCGCGTGATTACTTGCA